>CAIWTG010000029.1 GCA_903915565.1 uncultured Chloroflexota bacterium | reverse complement strand
TCTGATTATTTGGCAACCAAGCAGTACTACTGACCTAACTTGGTTAGATCTTATTTGTTCCCACATATATTAATTCTCTTATCTAGGTAAAACTGACCTTGGGAGCCTGTCTTTCGGCTTCAGCAATAACCTCAAAGAACTCGCCGAGTTTGAAGTTGAACATGCCGGCGATAATGTTGGAGGGAAACATCTGCACTTTATTGTTGAACTTTAAGACAGAGTCGTTGTAATACTGACGGGAAAAGCTGATTTTATTTTCCGTCGAGGTCAGTTCTTCCTGTAGAGCCAGGAAGTTTTCGTTAGCTTTCAACTGCGGGTAAGCCTCGGCGACGGCCAGCAGCCGGCCTAATGCCATACCCAGCTCGCCTTCCAGTTTGCCTCGCTCTGCCGCTCCGGCGGAGGAACCCTGCTGCGCGAGATTGCGGGCTTTAGTTACGTTTTCAAACACTTCTCTTTCGTGTTTGGCGTAACCCTTGACCGTCTCCACCAAATTAGGAATCAGGTCATAACGTCGTTTCAGCTGGACGTCTATTTGCGCCCAGGCATTTTTCACCAGGTTGCGTAAACCTATCAAACCGTTATAGGCGCCGATAAGCCAAAGGATAAAAATGGCTACTACTGCAACAATAACCCAAATCCACCACATATTTCGTGCCCCCTTTCACTTTATATATTCTAAACTACGATTGTTAATATTTGTTTAATAATTGTTTTGTGATTTCCGGTTTTTTAATAAGCCCCCGACAAAGTCCAACACGCTTTGCGCGGAAGCTTTATTCGACGACTTTTTGGCTAGCTCTCTGACAAGGCTTTGGGCTTCGCCGCCATCGAACCAGATGCCGTGGCCGATAACGCAGGCGTCTATCATTATTTTTTTATCGTCATCAATATAAGCTTTTTTCATCCTACGGCGGCAGATGGGGCATCGGCGCTTTTTCTCCGGGGTTTTTAACTCCGGACTGGCGATAATTTCCTTAAGATATTGATGGTGGTCGGCTAGCTTAGCCGAATCCAGCAGCAGTTCAAGCTCCCCGGAATCAAACCAGACGCCCTGGCAGGTAGGACAATAATCCAATTCGATATTTTTATATTCTACAATCAGCGCGCCTTTGCGACACACCGGACAAATCATCTTTTAGCCTCTACCTAGATTATACGAGTTCCCTACGTAGGTTACAATACTTTAAAAAGATATTGCTGCCATTATACAAGTGCTAACGGTAAACGTCATTTTTTTATGTATACTTCCTTTTTTTGTATTTAAATAACGCCGCTGGTATAATGTGACACTAAAGAGTTCACCAATAATTCAATTTGAAAGGCGCTTATGGAGAATTACACGACTATCAAAGCCCTCATTGATGTCATGAACCGGAATGGCGTCGACTTTGTGTTCTTTAATCCCGGCATTGATAATGTGCCGTTGCTCGAAATACTGGCCGCCTACCAATCGCAAGGTAAAAAATCACCCAAAAGTATCCTCTGCCTCGATGAGTTTGTGGCGATGACCGCCGCACACGGCAGTTGGATGGCTTCGGGCAAGCCGCAGGTGGTATCGGTACACTCGGAGTTGGGTACACTGCAAATCGGCGGCGCTTTACACAATGCCCAATGGGGAAGGGTACCGGTAGTGTTCTTCGCCGAGAGCCTGGGACCCGTCCAGCGTACCAACTGGCGGGGTGAAGCTTTCGACCAGGGAGCGATGGTCAGGAATTTTGTAAAATGGGACCATCATCTGCAGGCAAATGAAAACGCTGTTGAAGTATTTGAAGAGGCTTTCCGTATTGCCGCCGCCGAGCCGTGTGGCCCGGTCTATTTAACGCTGCCGCGGGAAGTCCTGTGGAACAAAAACCCGGTGCCGCCATCCAAACCACTTGAAACCTCGGTAACAACAGCACTAAAACTCGACGAAAAAGATTTGGCTAAAGCCGCCGATATTTTGATTAACGCCGAGAATCCTCTGATTGTCACCGGCTATTCCGGCAGAAATACGGCGACGATTCCGGCGCTGGTGGAACTGGCGGAAGTTCTAAGCGCGAGGGTTTTATCCTCTTATATCCGTGTCAATTTTCCCATCACACACCCGCTGGCGGTGCTGCTCTCTCCTGCTGCCGGTTTCGGCAATCCATTTGTAAGCCAGGCCGATGTTATACTGGCGATAGATTATGATGCGCATTACGCCGCCCCGCCCGGCACGCCCCTCCCCAACGTTAAAATAATTCATATTGATGTCGATATAAAGAAAAAGGGTGTGCCGCTCTGGGGCAAAGCGCCGGAGATTCAAATAAATGCCGACTCCCGGCAAGCGATACCCACTCTGACAAATATCATTCGGCAAAAACTAACGGCAGTAAGGCGTGCCGAGTTAAGCAAACGCGCTAAAACGCTAGCGGCGGAACATGAAAAAATCGACGCCGCATGGCGGGGCATAGCATTGGGCGACGCTAAAACAAAACCCATTACTGCCCACTGGCTGACT
>CAIWTG010000028.1 GCA_903915565.1 uncultured Chloroflexota bacterium | reverse complement strand
GCAGTATGGCAGGCAGCCAGGAAAATCCCCTACGGCGAGACTCGCCGCTACGCCTGGATAGCCACCAAAACCGGTAAGCCGGGCGCGGCGCGGGCGGCCGGACAGGCTTTAGGGAGAAATCCGCTGCCGATAATTGTGCCATGCCACCGGGTCATTTACAGCAATGGCAACCTTGGTGGATTTACCGGGGGACTGGCCGTAAAAAAACGCCTCTTGGTGTTGGAAAAGTATTATAGACCGTTTAATATTTAAACGAACAATGGGGAAAAACAATTAAGTAATTTTATATGACTTTTTCCTAATTTCGGCAATGCCCTTCAACATCTGGTTCACAAAGTCCGTCTCGTATTGCTCGATTAGCCCATCGCCGGCAAAACTGTAATACCTGTTGTCCCCGATGATGATATGGTCCAGCACTTTAAGTCGCATTATCCTGCCGGCATAGACCAGTTCGCGCGTCAGGCTTTTATCATTAACGCTGGGGTCGACCGCGCCAGAGGGGTGGTTGTGGACGAAAATCAGGGCAGCCGCGTTATTCCTTAAAGCCCCCTCGATAACCTCGCGTGGCGAGACGGCGCTGCTGTTGACCGTCCCCGCCGAAAGGTCGACGGTATCGATAATCTGGTTCTGGCTGTTTAAATAAATTACCTTAAAGACCTCTTTCTTCAGCCCCCGCATGGCGTGATAAAGATAGTCGAAAACCTCTTGTGAAGAGCGGTAGAAAGGTTTATCCAGCATTTTCGCGCGGAGAAATTCGCGGGCAACCTCCTGCACCAGCTTGATGCCGAAGGCGCTGTGGGCGCCGACGCCCTTAATCTGTTGCAGTTCATCAACCGGTGCTTCCAGGACGCCGCGCAGGGTCTTGAACCTGGCTATAGCTTCCTTGGCGGCGGGCTTGCAGTCTTTGCGCGGTGTGCCCAGGCTCAATAACAGCTCTACGATTTCATAATCCTGGAATCCGCTCAAGCCGGACTTAACAAACTTCTCCCGCAGCCTCTTACGGTGGCCTTCATGCGTCTCGGATGGCATCTTTGGATTTTCCATCGTTTCTACAACCCTTACCTTATGCCCAACTCGTTGTGCATCTGGATAAGGCGTATTATATCCCCGCGGCTTAAGAGTCCGCCGCACTTTCCCTGGTCGCTGATTACCACCTGGTTGACGTCGTTTCGCGCAATCAGCATCATCGCTTTATTCAAATTATCTTCCGGGGCGACTGTATAAAGCGGGTCGCTGGTCATTATTTTGCTTACTGGCGTGGTCGCCCATTTTACCTGTGGCACTTTTTTCACGTCGGTAATTGTGGCGATGCCCGCCAGTTTCCCATCATGACAGACCGGCACTGCCCGCCCGTGTTGTTTCTCGAATATATTGGTTACCATGTCTTGTACCGTCGTTTCGGGCTTGATGGTCGCCACATTTTCCCTCATCAGTTCCCTGACCTTGACGTGACTTAAACGTTCGCGCAGGGCAACCTCTTTGCGGCTGGCGTCGGCGGAGCTGTTGAGAAACCACCCGATGAACGCTATCCACAAACCATCAACAAAGTTGACCGATATCATCAGGAACACGCCCAGTGCGATGAAAGCCCAGCCGAAGACCTGCCCCACTACCGCCGCGATGTTGGTAGCTCTGGACAGGTTGTTCGTCGCTCCCCAGATTAGCGAACGCAGCACTCTACCGCCGTCCATCGGGAAGCCCGGCAGTAAGTTAAATATACCCAGGTAAATGTTAATAATCGCCAAGTAGCCGATTATAGCAAACTGCGGTGTCGTATTATCTATAGGGAGATAAGTCAACCCGTAAAATATCGCCCCTAAAATCAGACTGGTTACCGGCCCCACGATAGCCATAGCGAACTCGCTGGCAGGTTTTTGCGGTTCGTCATCTAAATTGCTGGCGCCGCCGAGGATGAAAAGTGTAATACTGTGCACCGGTATGCCTCGCGCGTTAGCCACCAGTGAATGCGCCATCTCGTGCAATAACACCGAGACGAAAATCAATAGCGCCCCGCCGATGCCCGTTATCCAGTACATCGCCGTGCTCCAGCCGGGATATCCTGCCGGGAAGTAAACCGCGGCTAGCGTCCAACTGAAGAAAATGACGGCAAAAATCCAGGTGTAATGAACGCCGATGGTAATGCCGGCGACGCGGAAAAGCTTAAATGTGGGCTTCATTCACGACCTCCTCGCCCCGCTACAGCTATGTATATCACTTAAGGGGTATTACCTGCAACCCCGCCTCCCCCACCATCTCAATCAGCCGCTGTTTGAGCTCCGTCGAATAGCCGGTTTGCAGGCTGGGTATCTTTAGAGGAATCGCCCCTCCGCCGTTGATAACGTTCAGCCGCACTTCATCATGGCCGGAATAGCTTTTGAGCAAAGTCACGATTTTACCCAGCAGGGCGACATCCTTGGCTTCGTCACTGGTCTGGTGGAGGCTGATGGTTAATAGTTGTCTGACGGCTGCCGCGCTGACGGGTCTTTCCGCTACGATTTCCGGCTTTTTGGGCGGCGCTTTAACGGCAACTTGTTCACCTTCCTGCGGCGGTTGATAGAGACGGACGTTGTCGCAGCTGACCTGCGCCCGTTCGTCACGCACCCTTACCTTACCCTGTACCACCAGTTCGTTGCCTTCAACCCACAGGTCGCCGGTGTCGGCATAGACTTTGGGCCAGACCATGACCTCTACCTGGCCGCTGAAGTCTTCCAGTACGGCGCTGGCAAACGACCGCCCGTCTTTAGTGAGGAGGTATCGCGCCGAGATTACCCGCCCCGCTATTACTATATTGTGTCCGTCCAGTTCGACGCTGATTTCTTCGCAGAACTTGGTATCCGGGTTGGCGTTGGAAAAAACGGGACTGAACGGTTTTTCCGAGAAGCTTATGCCCAGCAGCTCTTTTTCCCAGAAGGCTTTTTCCCGGTCGGAAACGTCGGCCGCCGTTAGCTCAAGGTCGGAAAGCGGCACGGCTGTCGACTGCCCGAACATGTCAAACATCGTTGACTGACCGGTCTCTCGTAGTCGTTGTTCGCGCTGGGCCAGGGATAATATGCGGGTTACGCTGTTAAGCAGCCCTCCCCTGTCCCCCAGGCAATCCAGTGCTCCGGCTTTGATTAAACTTTCCAGGACGCGGCGGTTAATTGACTGCAGATTACCGCGTCGGCTAAAATCCTCAATCGATTTGAAGGCGCCGTTTTTATTGCGTTCTTGTATCGCCGGCTCAATTGCCCCGACGCTTACATTTTTAATTGCCCCCAACCCGAAACGTATTGCCGGCTGGCCATTTTCATCCGTCTCGATAGAGAAATCCAGCTGGCTGTGGTTGATATCTGGCGGCAACACATTTATGTCAAGTCGTCGGCACTCGGCTACAGCGCTGGCCGTCTTTTCCAGTTCTCCGGCGTGGATAGTCAAGAAAGCCGTGCAGTATTCCGGCGTGTAATTCGCCTTTAAGTATGCTGTCTGGTAGGCAATCAGGGCATAGCACCAGGCGTGAGCCTTATTGAAAGCGTAGCCAGTGAAAGGCTCGATTAGATTAAATACTTCTTCAGTAACGCCCTCTTCAAACCCCCGCTTTTTCGCCCCGCTAAAGAAGTTGCGCTTTTCCTTTTTAACCGCCTCGACAATTTTCTTACCCATCGCTTTACGAAAGATGTCCGCTTGCCCTAACGTATAACCCGCAAACTCCTGAACGATGAGAAGCACTTGCTCCTGGTAAACGATGACGCCGTAGGTCTCTTTGAGGATATTTTCCAGGGCGGGGTGGGGATAACGTATAGGTATCTTGCCGTGTTTAGCGTCGATGAAGCGCGGTATATGCTCCATCGGGCCGGGACGGTAAAGCGCCACCATGGCGGCGATATCGCTGAAGACGGTCGGTTTTAGCTCTTTTATATAGCGGCGCATGCCGGAGCCTTCCAGCTGGAAAACGCCTACCGTTTCGCCGGCCGCCAACAGGTCGTAGGTCTTTTTGTCGTCCATGGGTATTTTATAGAGGTCAATGTCCAAACCGTGTTTTTCTTTTATTATGTCGCGCGCCTTGCCGAGGATAGTCAGATTCGCCAGCCCGAGGAAGTCCATTTTTAGCAGCCCGATGAGGGCGATGTCGTTCATGGCGTACTGGGTCATTACGGCGTCTTCATTATCTGTCTTGACACAGCGCTGCAGCGGCACATACTTCGTCAGTGTTTCTTTAGAGATGACGACGCCGGCGGCATGCGTGCTGGCGTGACGTGAAACTCCCTCAACGCGGCGGGCGGCATTGACCAGGTTGCGGACGATTTCATCCTGCTCGTAGATGGCTCGCAGTTCCTGGTTTTCGTCCATGGCGCGGGCTAACGTCATACCGGGCAGAGCGGGCACCAAACGCGCCACGCGGTCGACGTCGCCGTAGGTCATCCCTAAAGCCCGTCCCACATCCCTGATGGCCGCTCTCGCCCCCAGCGTCCCGAAGGTGATAATCTGGGCGACGTGGTCGGCGCCGTATTTTTGTGTGACGTAGTTGATAACCTCGTCGCGGCGGTTATCCTGGAAGTCCATGTCCACATCCGGCATTTCCTTGCGTTCTATGTTTAAGAATCGTTCAAATACCAGGTTGAACTCCAGTGGGTCGAGGGGCGTAATGCCCAGCAGGTGCAAAACGATGCTGGAAGCCGCGCTGCCCCTCACACCAAAGAGAATGCCCTTCTTTTTGGCGAATGAGATAATATCCCAGACGACGAGGATATAATTGGCAAACTCGGTTTTTTGAATAACTTCCAGTTCATATTCCAGGCGCTTTTTTATTTCCGGGGTGGGGTTGGGGTAATATTTCTCCAGATTCTGATAACAAAGGTCGGCGAGGTACTGGTCGGGGGTCATGTTTGGCGGGATGCTTATTTCCGGCAGGTGCAGCCGCCCGAACTCCATTTCCAGGTTGCACATCTTCGCGATTTTCACGGTGTTTTCCAGCGCCTGCGGTATGTCTTTATAAAGCTCCGCCATTTCTTCGGGGCTTCTCAGGTAGAAAAAGTCGCCTGCCATTTTCATGCGCTTTTCGTCGTGAATCGTTGCGTTCGTGCCGATACAGAGCAAAAGGTCGTGTCCGTAGGCGTCTTCTTTTTTCACGTAATGCGTATCGTTGGTCGCGACGATAGGAATGTCGAGTTCTTTACTCATCTCTATAAGATAGGTATTGACGGCTTCCACCTCTGCGATGGGATGCCGCATAATTTCAAAATAAAAATCCCCGAAGGTTTTTTTGTACCACAGCGCCGCCTCTTTAGCATCGTTATACCGCCCGTTGAGCACCAAAGAAGCCACCTCGCCGGAGTTACAGGCGCTAAGCGCAATAAGTCCCGCTTTGTACTGCTCTAAAAGCTCTTTATCAACGCGGGGCTTATAGTAGAACCCCTCAAGTTGGGCTTTAGTAGTGAGCTGGATGAGGTTCTGATATCCGGTTTGATTTTTAGCCAGTAGAATGAGGTGGTAGTTGTTCCTATCGGCGGGGCTTTTTCCGGAGCGGCTGTTAGGCGCGATATAAATCTCACACCCGATAATGGGTTTGATGCCGGCTTCTTTGGCTGCCTGGTAGAACTCGATTACACCATACATCACGCCGTGGTCGGTTATCGCCAGGCTGTCCATGCCAAATTCTTTAGCGCGGGCGACGAGCTTGGGGATAGAGCACATTCCGTCCAGCAAACTGTATTCGGTATGCACATGGAGATGAGTAAACATGCTCCCCCCAAAGAAAAGTCTAAAATGATTATAGCACAGGGCTGGTTTTTTAGAGTATTATAAAGATAATAACGACATGAAATTTTTAAAGATAGCCGCCCAGTGGCTTTTCATCTTATGTTTGCCCGCGCTGCTGCTGACCGCCAGCCTTAGCGCCGCCATGAATTGCCGCGCGCTTTACGAGTACGGCTTTAGTAAGTATGACATCTCCCGCGTGACCGGTCTGGCACCGGAGGAATTATCCAAAGCCGCCGACGGCTTGGTTCGCTATTTCAATTCCGATGAACAATATATCAACGTCACCGTGATTAAAAACGGCCAGCCTTTCACCCTGTTCAACGAGCGGGAAGTCCAGCACCTCAAGGACGTTAAAGCGCTGTTCTGGCTTTGCTATTACGTCCTGATTGGTACCGGCACCTACGCTCTAGCTTTCATGGGGGTGACGCTTTTCTGGTGGCGGGATAAAAAGCGTTTGGCGACGGGGCTGTTTGGGGGAGGTATATTTACCCTGGTTTTGATGGCGCTATTGGGCATCATTATCGCCATAAACTTCGATGCGTTTTTTGTGGAGTTCCACCTGATTAGCTTTTCCAACGATTTCTGGCAGCTTAACCCGGCCACGGACTATCTTTTAATGATGTTCCCCGACGGCTTCTGGTTCGATGCCACGCTGTTTATCGCTATCGGGACGGGTGTCATGGCGATTATTTTAGGCGTTTTGGGTTGGTGGTGGGGGCGGCGGTTACGGAGGAGCAGCCGCGGGCGGGGGATAGTTTGAACTCTGGACTGGAATCGCTTTCAGCTTCCTCGGCAAAACAATACCTATTATCAATAAAGTTATACCCGCTACCAGTATCCCTATAATCAACGGCAGCATTACCCAAGCGATATCGTTAATCACACCTTGCATCCACGCAGTTAATGCGGGTGAAACGTCTGCTTTAGCGGCATCCACCCCCCATTGCACTATTGGTAGCGTCCTGATTAAGATAAAAACTACCAGGTCAGCCACCCCGATGACAATCAGGTTAATCCCTAGAGCCAGTGCCGGGCCTTTAATACTCCAGTTGACCAGGAAAATTAGACCCGCTAACACAAATAACAGCACAATCAGCCAGGGGTACCAAAAATGAAATTGGATAACGCTCTGCCTGACATCCCGTAACGTATGTATCGTGCTGGCGTCCAATGTTGTTTCGTCAACGGTGTAAGAGTCACTTATGTTATTGACAAAAGTGTCAATATAGTTAGCAAACGTCGCGTCAAGCTCTGATTTTGCCATGGGGTCGATAGCCGGAACGCTAGGTTTTGGCGGTAAATTAGCACCGTCTCTTAAGTATTTTTCCATTAAAAGATTACGCTGGTTGTCCGGCAGGCTGGCAATATCGGACGGGTAAAAATCAAGGGGAATCTGGCTGATGACGTTTTGTAGATAGCTGGATATTTCATAATCCGATTTTCCTTCCAATTGTTCGTACAGGTAGCTGTTATATTCCGGCCATAAGCTACCGCGCAGGTTGTTTTTAAGGTCCGTCATCGGCACAGTAATAGAAAAGTAATTCGTCCGACCTTCTAAATAATTGTAGCCATCCTGCAGGGCAGCGTTAATCTGGGTTTTTATCCACGATTCCTGGTCGTTAACGACGTCATAAACTACTTCTTTAAGATATTCTGTCCCCGGCGGCAATTGACCGGCGAGTTGGTTTTCTACAATATCCTGGGTAATGGAAGATACCGGCATTTTGTTCACTTCATTGGAGACAAAACCATAGCTAAGCACCGTGCCGTTTACCAAAAAAGCGACGCTGAAAACCACCAGCGCCACGAAAAAGAGCAAGCTATGATAATGGCGT
>CAIWTG010000027.1 GCA_903915565.1 uncultured Chloroflexota bacterium | reverse complement strand
TTTCTGAAAATCCAGGACGGCTGCCAGAACTTTTGCGCCTACTGTATCGTGCCTTATGTACGGAGTAAGGAGTATTGTGTTAAGGCGGACGATATTTTGACTCAAATTAAAGACCTCGTAAATAACGGCTACAGCGAGGTCGTCCTGACTGGCACGGAAATCGGTAATTACCAAGACGGCGGGGGGAATCTGGTGGGGCTTATCAAGCGTATCCTCAAAGAAACGCCGCTGCCGCGCTTGAGACTATCCTCTTTACAACCCCACCATATCACCCCCGACCTCATTGAACTCTGGCGGGATAGCCGGTTGTGTCCCCATTTCCACCTTTCGCTGCAAAGCGGCAGTGACGCCGTTCTTAAGAGGATGAAACGCCGCTACACCACCGCCGACTACCGTAAAGCCGTGAAGCTTATCCGCGACGCTGTACCCGATGCGGCAATAACCACAGACGTCATCGTGGGCTTCCCCGGCGAGACCGAGGCGGAGTTTAAGGATACTATGGACTTTTGCGGTGAAATGCAGTTTGCCCGTATCCATGTCTTCCCCTTTTCCCCCCGCCCCGGCACGGCGGGCGCCACCATGCCGCACCAGATTCCCGACACTGTGAAAAAAGAGCGCAGCAGCCAGATGCTTGTTCTATCCAAAGAAAGCGTTAAAGCCTTCCAGCAGAGCTTCATCGGCAAGAATATGAATGTGCTCTGGGAGCAAAAGTCACGCGGCGTCTGGAATGGCCTGACCGGCAACTATATCAAAGTCTATGCCGAAAGCGGCAAGGCTTTGACGAATCTTGTTACTCCCGTTTACCTGGTGAAAGCGTATCGCGATGGGGTATGGGGAGAAATCCAATAATTTCTTCAAAAAAGTATCTATTACTTTTCTAATTCTTTATGTTATAATCTGAATATACATTACCTCCCTTCCAGGGCTAATGTCCTTCCTCTCTTTCGTTTCCATTCCTGTTGAGGGTGAAGGTGTTTGTACAATAAGGTGTAAATCAATTTTGGAGGTCTAACATGGCTGTAAAATTTAACCTAGAAGAGTTCGCCAGGACAGCAGAAAAAGTCCGCGCTAAGGCTAAAGCCGAGGGCCGCCTGCTGGACAACCCCTCCGAGGAAGTCCTGCGGGCTTTAGTCGCGAAAGAAGAAACCGTCGTTAAGACAATCTATAATAACTTCGTGGCGGAGAGCGAGCCGACCTCCCGCTCACAGATGTTCACTAAAAACAGCGTCGATGACAAGTTCGGCGAGGACGAAACAAAGCTCTTACAGAACTGCGAAAAAGCCCTGGCTAAACAAAAACTGATTTGCATTGACCGCGTTGTGGGCGCGCCGGACAGCAACACCGTCGTCCGCCTTATCGTCCCCACCAAGTTCGCCCACGTGGCTTACGGCGGCAAGAACCTCTTTGCGCCGGTATATAAACCATTTAAAAAGCCGGACTACACCATCGTCTTTTTTGGCGACGCTGCCTGGCAGACCAATAAAAGCAAACCCCTCCCGGAAAAAGATATCACCATCCGCCTGGCTTACCTGGATGACGGCCGGGTGGTTAAAATCATCCGCAACAGCAACTATATCGGCGAGTATAAGAAGGGCGTTTTTGCCTCCGAGGACTGGGTTTCCAAGACCCGCCGCGGCGGCATCTTCCTCCACGCCGGCTGCCGCGAGGACTATTTACAGTCGGCGCACGGCGTATATAAACCGGTGCGCACGCTCCTGGTCGCTTTAAGCGCCAACGGCAAAACCACCACTACCTGTAAAATCCTGGCGCGCAAGGGGATGGAGCGCTCGTGGCTCATTCAAGACGACGGCGGCACGCTGATGCCGGACGGCTCATTCCACGGCTTTGAGGCGGGTGGCGTCTTTGTGAAAACCGAGGGCATTAACCCCGGCGAGCAGGTGGAAATTTTTTACGGACTGCTTAAAGCGGAAACGGTCTGCGA
>CAIWTG010000026.1 GCA_903915565.1 uncultured Chloroflexota bacterium | reverse complement strand
GGTGCTTTTCGCTCCACCAGCGGTTGTAGATGTTGTTTTCGTGGTTGCCCGACGAGGAGACCGCGACCTTGAAGAAGTCGGGATAGACCAGCATGGCCGCCGTGGACATGAACCCGCCCCCCGAATGGCCGTAGATGCCGACCTTGTCCAGGTCCACCCAGGCGTACTTCATGGCCAGCTGCTCGACGGTCCGCTTTTCCGGTGGTACTTTGTTCAAGGCAATCATCGCCTTGATTGCTCCCCAGGCGCATGGCAGATTAGCATTGCGTCCGGAACAGGCGAATGGAGGAGATGAGTTCCCAGACTTTTCGTAACGTTTGTTTGTGTCATGGCTCGAAACGTCAGCCGCTCCTTCTCCCGTAATATCCTGTGCCAGCCATTCCATGGCTGTCTGCATGCGCTTATCTTTAAGCCAGCCTAAGTCTATTAATGCCGCCCCAATCATACCCGCCGCGCAATAGTTGAAACCGGAAGGCGAGCCTATCAATGACAGACCACGCAGATTACCACCGCTGTCGATGTATCGGGAGAGCAGAATTTCGCAGCCGGCGCGAATGCGCGGGTCAGCTCCGTCCGCGCCAAGCTGCGCCAGAAAAACGAGAGCCGGCATCGTCCCGGTGTACCTGGGTCGTTCTCCCCAATATCCCTCCGGATGTTGCGCCGCCAGGATCACTGGCACCGGTCCGCTTGCCATGATAGCAGCTCTCGCAGCTTTGACTTCTTTATCGTTCTCGTCCCGGCCGAGGATATCCCGCAAAGCGTAATAGCGGATGGCCGGCTGGTACTCATCGGGTTCCAGCAACCAGGGTATAGGATCCCCATTAAGTTTTTCTTTCCAGCTAGCCATTATCAAACAATTCCTTACTATTTAACTGTCAGCTCAATCAATTCGATTGATAATGCTTCTGCTCTGTACAAAATACTTAATTGAATAACTATCCGTAAAGCTCGTTCTTCTTAAAAAAATTGGCGATTTCTATTTTCCCGTTTTCCGGCGAATCGGACGCATGGGTAGCGTTGTGCTGAATGTCCAGTCCAAAGTCTTTACGTATCGTACCGGCATCGGCTTTCGACGGGTCAGTGGCGCCCATAAGTTTACGGATGCGCGCGATAGCGTCTTCGCCCTCAAAAACGGCGGCAACGATGGGGGTGGAAGTAATGTAGTCCACGAGGTCTTTAAAAAACGCCTTGCTTTTATGGATGGCGTAATGCTTTTCCGCCAGTTTCTTATCCATGTGCAGCATTTTAAGTCCGATTAACTTAAGTCCCGCCCCCTGTAGTCGTCCCACAATAACGCCCGCCAGCCCTCTTTCCATGGCGTCAGGTTTAACGAGTACCAGAGACCTTTCCATCAATTACTCCTTATCAAATAATGCTTTTAATGTATTTATATCAACCTTTTCCAGGGTGTCCACAATAAGGTCGGCGTCTTTCAGGCTTTGGGTTGGGTGACTATTAGTGACCGCCAGGCACTTCATACCGGCACTTTTAGCGGCGGCTACACCGGCGATGGCATCCTCAATAACGACGCAGTTGGCAGGCTTAACGCCGAGTTTTTTGGCGGCTAATTGAAATATCTGGGGGCTGGGCTTGCCCTCGGCGACCTCGGTGCCGGGGACGATTGCCTGGAAGTCTTTTTCAATGCCCAGGCCCTGCAGGATAACGTCAATATTGGCCTGTACGGCCGAGGAACCGATGGCTGTTTTGATATGATTTTTTTTGAGCGCCTTAATTAAAGCGACGGCACCGGGCAGCGGCACGATGTTTTGCGCCACGTTACGGCGATAGATGGACTGTTTCCTAGCATTGATTTTGTCAAATTCTTCCGGGGGGAGTTTGTCGCCGAGGGCAAACTTGATAATTGTGTCGTGCCTTTGACCGAAGAGTTTCATAAAGTCGGCTCTAGTTAAAGTGACACCTCTCTCCGCCAAAACCTCCCGCCAGGCGTTGTAATGATAGTCGGCGGTATCGGCAATAACGCCATCCATGTCCCAGAGCACGGCTTCAAGGTGGGCTTTAGACATGGCGGCGTGTCTCCTTCACCTTGTCCTCGGCGGCGTTTTCGGCGATGAACTGCTTGGCAGTGCTTTCGGCGATAACCGTACCGTCCTTAAGCGTCACCTTGCCCGCCGTCTCGATAATTTTTTTACGGTGGCGGGTAATCCAGGCGGTAACGACCAAAGTCTCGGCGACTTTAACGGGCTGTCGCCAAAAAACTTCCATGCGGGCGGTGAGGGTCGTATTGCCGGTAGTGTAAGCGATGTTGCTCATGGCTTCGTCCAAAAGCGTCATAACGATGCCGCCGTGCAACAGTCCGGGCCATCCCTGGTGCATTTTATCCGGCGTGAACTCGGCGCGGATAACCTCGCCGTCTTTAATGAATTTGAGCTTCATGCCGATGGGGTTATTTTTCCCGCACCCGAAACAAAAGCCCTCGTTGAGGTCGGTATTTAAAACTATTTTAGGAATTACAGCCATGATATCTCCCGTCGGTTAAAAATGCGTCCAGCCGTAGCCTTTGACGGCTATCCGGTCAATGCCGCCGCCTTTAATATCAATTTGCCCCGCCTTGCCTTTGGTGATTTCACCGATAACGGTAACCGGGCATGCGGCAGCTTTTTTGACTTTATTTATGGATTCAATAGAACCGGTAAAAAGGAGCTGGTAATCCTCGCCGCCGCCCAGAGCCATCGCCACACTTTGGTCGGGGAAGTTTTTCCGTACGACGTCGTGAACCGGCAAGCGGTCGGCGTGCACTAAAGCGCTAACGCGACTCTCCTCGCAGATATAGCGCAGATCAGCGAGCAGCCCGTCCGAGGTGTCAATGGCGGCGGTAATGCCGATTTTTATAAGTAGGCGTCCTTCCGCAATACGGGGCACGGGGTGGAGGAAAGCGTTTCTCAAATATTTGGCGTCGGCCGCCTTGAGTTTCAGTTTACTCTTAAGCATTACCAGTCCGGCGGCGGCGCTGCCCGCATAGCCCGTTAAAGCGATAACGTCGCCGGGTTTGGCGCCAGAGCGGCGGAGGATTTTATTTCCTGGGGCGTTGCCTAAAACGGTAATAGTGATGGAGACTTGCGAGGCTTTACTGATATTCCCGCCGACGATAGCGACACCGTATTCTTTAGCGCAGTCAATCAGTCCACGGTAAAGCTCCGTGATATCTTTAACGTCCAAAACATCGGGCAAAGCCAAAGCGATTAAAGCATAACGTGGCAACCCGCCCATCGCGGCAATGTCGCTCAAGTTAATAGCTAAAGACTTCCAGCCGACTTCCACCCAGGCGGCGGTATCCGGGGTAAAGTGGACGTCCTGAACCATGGTGTCCACCGTGGCGAGCTGTATAGCGCTATCACCCTGCCAGACAGCGGCATCGTCGCCAATGCCCAGGATAAGGCCGGGGGAGGCTTTATTGATTCCGGCGTCGGCAATCATTTTGTTGAGCCGGTCAATCAGCCCGAACTCGCCCAAATCTTTGACTTTCACAGCTAAAATTATAACATATTCCTTCAGCCGCTGGTTTTTAAGTTTAGCCCTTTCCTTCTCTCCCAAAAACTGTTATATTTATTGAACAATGCGTTGCGCAATTTTGGCGGACATACACGGCAACCTGACGGCGCTGAAGGCCGTACTGGACGACATCGGCAAGCAGGGGAAGGTTGACGAAATCTGGTGCCTCGGGGATATCGTCGGCTACGGCGCGGAACCGTGCGAGTGCATCAGCCTTCTGAAGAAACTCAACGCCGTATGCGTCGCCGGCAATCACGACGTCGGCGCCATCGGGAAAATCGACCTGGTATACTTTAATCCCCTGGCGGCGGAAGCCCTGGAGTGGACAGCGGAAAAGCTGACGCCAATGGATGTGTATTATCTGCAAGAGCTGCCGAAAACGGTGCAGAAAGACGAATTTTTGCTGGCGCACGGCAGTCCCTCCTCGCCCCTTTTTGAATACGTGATATCTACGGGCAGCGCGGAGAGGAACTTCGGGTTTTTCCATTCGCGCTATTGTCTGGTGGGGCATACGCACGTGCCGGCGGCTTTCCGGCAGGAAAGTAAAAAGATATCCTCAACACAACCGGCGCCGAGCCGCGGGATTCTCCTGGGCGAAGAAAGAATGATAATCAATCCGGGGGCGGTGGGGCAGCCCAGAGACGGCGACCCGCGCGCCAGTTACGGCATTTTTGATTCTAAAGACAACTTCTTCCGTTTGTTCAGAGTGGAGTATGATGTCCGTACCGCGCAGGACAAAATGGCGCAGGTGGGGCTGCCCATCCAGCTGATAATGCGGCTGGAGCAGGGGAAGTAAGCGTTAGTTTAACTTCTACCTCGGGGTAATCTTCATCCTCGCTTACCAGCTATGCCAAAATGCCTGAAGATTAAAAATTCCATTACACTTTCCTTGTCATTAAAAAGTACCGGGAAACTTTTAATATGTTATCATTATTCTTATATGGCTTCCATAATCTCATTCGCTACGGGTTAAGCGAGTAAGTTATTGCTCTTTAAAAACAAGCCAGGAGGGAAAATTGATGGGAATACTTAAAAAGATGTCTACTTTTCTGATTTACGGTTTGGTTTTTTGGCTTCCAGTTGCGCTGGCAGCCTATATTGGGATTCTTCTTTTTGGTAGTGTTGAAAATATCGGGAGAATGATTTTAGGTGTCGTTGTACCTGATGAGTATTTATACGCCGGTCTCGGCTTTGTTCTTTTTATACTGATTGTGTTTTTCTCGGGGATGTTATTGAAACTGACCAAAGTCGGGACAGTGCTTTCTAAGATTCCGGTTATCGGGCTCTTTTTTGGACAAGGTGAAATTATAACTATTAACAAACTAAGTCATATGCAGCCCTGCCTTTTCTTATACGCATCAACCTCGATTGCATATGGCTGGATACTCTCCGAGGAAAAGGTCAAATTAGGTGAGAACCAGGCTCCTTTTCCTATAGTAAACGTATATTTCCCCAACATTCCCACCCTGGTTACCGGGCAGGTTTTCGCGGCCAGGAAAGAAAATGTTATGAAAATAGGCAATTCTTCTTCGGAGGTAATTAACCTTTTACTTTATACGTTCCGCAGCCCGGCAGCTATCTTATATATTCCGTGGGAAGATGAAACTACGGAACAATTTGAAGAAAGATCGAAATCATTCGGCTTTAAATAGAACCAGGAATAAATTAGTTCCGAAGGTAGTTCAAGGCATCACTGGACTTAAGAAGATAGAGAGTTTTTGGCAAAAGTCCGTAACCATCATGGAAGAGTATGACAATGTCTGCTGAAAAAAGTATGATGGCTTATCCTGATGTCCTTGACCTGGTTGAAGGATGCTATACCCTGCTAAAGTCCCATGAAGTGAGCGGTACCAGGTGGAACAAACAATATCATACGTACCGCCCGGCTTTAAAGAAGTATGGCCCTTGTCAATGGCTGTGGGATTCCGGCTGGCACATGATAGCCTGGAGCCACCGTCAGCCCGAGAACGCTGTTGCTGATTTACGGACTTTGCTTCAATTCCAGCAACCGGACGGCTTTATCCCGGAAATCATCTTCTGGAAACAGAATGGATTCTTGAGGAAGCTGGTTGGTATGTTTGACGGCTATTCTCACGAAGAATTTACAGATTTGACTCAAATGCCGATGCTGGCGTACTCCGTAAGGGCCATCTGGCAGGCTACGCGTGATAAGAGTCTGCTGAAAGAATTTGTGCCTAAGATAGTAAAGTACCTGGAATGGTGGCAAACCCGCGACCATGATAATGACGGGCTTGTCTCTATCATTCATCCCTGGGAGTCGGGCATTGATGCCAGTCCAACCTACGACCCTGTGTTTCACTTAAGCAATCCCCGGCCCTGTAGTTTGTACTTCCATTTTTGGAGACTGCTCTGCAAGTATCATCAGGCCGGCTGGAATCAGCCGACAATATTACAGAGAGAGTGGTTTAATGTCGAAGATGTCGGTCTGTGCAGCGTTTACGCTGATGGCTGGGGGGTTCTGGCGGCATTAGCTGACGAGTTTGATAGTGAACTGGCGGCTCGCTGCCATGTCCAGCACCGGAGATATCAACAAGCGGTCATTCGTAAATGCTGGGATGAAGAACGTGGACAATTTGTCTCGTATTTTCATCAAAAAGGGATAGAGATAGCTTCCCGAGCCGAGACCATACAAACTCTGTTGCCCTTACTGCTTGATGACCTGCCGGCGCCTATACAACAAAAACTCGTGGCGAAGATTAAAGACACCGCTAAGTTTTGGCTGCCCTACCCCGTCCCTACCGTCGCGAAATCTGAATTAGCATTTAACCCCAACCGCTCCATGCTGGAATATTTTTAACTGCAACACCCCCCGCACCCAATACAGCACCCTTACCTAAACATACATCAATAAGCATAACAGAATTTACTCC
>CAIWTG010000025.1 GCA_903915565.1 uncultured Chloroflexota bacterium | reverse complement strand
CGGTATTGGATATCACCGAGCGGAAGCAGGCGGAAGAGGCACTGGAACGAGAACATCAAGATATCATGCTCATCACGGACACTTCCAGAGCGTTAATCTGGTATAAAGACAAAGATGGCAAATTCCTGCGCGTTAACAGGGCATTTGCTGAAGCCCTGAATTTGTCCGAAAAAGACTTTAGTGGGAAAACGGTCTTCGACCTATATTCGAAAGATATTGCACAAAGCATGACTAATGATGACCGCGAGGTGCTGGTCTCTGGAAGCCCCAAGCTTAACATCGTGGAACAATACGAATCCGCTGCCGGTTTACGCTGGGTACGAACGGATAAAGTACCGGTGCTGGACAAAAACGGCAAAGCAGTAGCCATCATAGGTTTTGCGCAGGATATAACCGCCTTAAAACAGGCAGACGAAATCCTGAAAGTAAGTGAAGCGTTCCTCAACAACATTATCGAAAAAACGCCCAGTGCGTTATGGGTATCTGATGAAAAAGGCACCGTCATCCGGATGAACCAGGCACTAAGAGACCTTTTGAATTTGAAAAATGAAGAGGTGGTTGGCAAGTATAACGTCCTGAAAGATGCGCAGGTTATTGAGCAGGGGATACTACCGCTGGTAAAAAGTGTGTTTGAGGAAGGTAAAACCGTTAACTTTATCATTAATTATTACACCGCTAAAGAAAATCAGATAAACCCAACGAACCCCACACATAAAATACTCGAGATAACAATGTCGGCAGTCAAGGATGAAAAGGGCAAAGTGACTAATGCCATCTGCCAGGAGAAAGACATCACCGAGCAGGAAACGGCGAGGGTAGCTTTACAAGAAAGCGAAGAGACATTCCGCACTCTGTTCGAGACAATGGCGCAGGGTGTGATTTATCATGACAGCGAGGGGACGGTAATTTCAGCCAATGCGGCAGCACAGCTTATTCTGGGTTTGCCGCTTGAAGAAATTGTCGGCAAAACACCGCTTAACCCAGAGCGGAAGCGGCTGCATGAAGATGGCTCTGAATTCAAGGGTGAAGAACATCCATCCATCGTGGCTCTACGCACCGGCAAACCGGTCAATAACGTAATAATGGCGGTCTATAATCCTTTTGATAAAGATTACCGGTGGATTATTAACAGCGCTATTCCTGAATTCAGAAGCGGCGAGAACAAGCCCTACCGCGTCTATACTACCTTCACAGATATTACCGGGCGCAAACAAGGAGAACAAAGAATTAACAGCCTGAATCAAACACTGCGCTCCATCCGGAATATCAACCAGCTGATAACGCGGGAGAAAGACCGCGATAAAATCCTCCAAGGCGTATGCGACACGCTGGTGCAAAGCCGCAGTTTCTTTATGACGTGGATTGCTCTGTTTGATGAAACCCGCCAACTAACCAAGTTCGCGTATAGCGGTATGCCCGGCGACTTTACACTAATGATTGAAAAAATCAAGCAGGGTAATCTGCCGCTTTGCGCGGAGAAAGCCTTAAAGAAAAACCAGGTCATCGTGATTGAAGACCCGGAAAATTGCGTGGGATGCGACATGTTTGAAAAGTCGCTAAACTACGGTACGATGTCAGCCAGGCTGGAGTACGCCGGCAACATCTACGGCGTGTTATGTGCTTCTCTGCCTAAGGAAATTGTGGCCGATAAAAATGAGGTGTCGCTCTTCCAAGAGGTTGCCACAGACCTCTCTTTTGCCCTTTATAATATGGAGCTCCAATTTGAACACGAACACATGGAACAGGCGCGTTTGCGGGCGGCCAAACTGGAATCCATCGGCACGCTGGCGGGGGGCATCGCACACGATTTTAATAACCTGCTGACGGGCATCATGGGGAATATTGGGATGGTAAAGACCAATGTTAAACCAACCGATGCCAGTTATGAAATGCTCGATGAAGCGGAAAAGGCGGCATTACGCGCCAAAGACCTAACGCAGCAGTTATTGACCTTTGCCAGGGGCGGCAAACCGATTAAGAAAACAGTTCAAATTGCCGAGTTAATCAAAGAGTCGGCTACCTTTGCTTTGAGGGGCTCTAAAGCAAAACTGGAAATATCGCTGCCGAACGACCTCTGGCCGATAGAAGCCGATGAGGGGCAAATCGGCCAGGTAATCAATAATTTGATCATTAACGCCGACGAAGCTATGCCTGCAGGGGGCGTGGTGAAGATTAAAGCGGAAAATGTTATTTTAAAGCGTACAGCCGTCCAGCTTTTACTGGGGGGCGATTATGTGCGCATCGATTTCGCCGATACAGGCATAGGCATCTCTGCCGAACACCTCGAGAGGATATTCGAGCCATATTTTACCACCAAACAAAGGGGGAGCGGACTGGGGCTGACTTCAGCCTATTCCATCGTGAGAAATCATGGCGGCATTATCCTGGCCGACTCCGTTTTGAACAAAGGCTCGACATTCCACGTCTATTTACCCGCTACAAAAAGGCCCCTGACGAAAGGAAGCAAGAAAATGAAAACTGAAATCGTCCGACAGGCAGGCGGTAAAATACTGGTAATGGATGATGAAGAAATAATCCGGAAAATGTTAAAAAATATGTTAAGTCTGGCGGGATATATCGTCGAACTCTCGTCCGACGGCGCCGAAGCGTTGAAAAAATATCAGGAGGCGCGAAAATCGGGAGACCCATTTAGCGCGGTAATTATGGATTTAACCATCCCCGGCGGGATGGGCGGCAAAGATACCGTAGAAAAGCTGCTGGAAATAGACCCCAATGCCGTCGCCATCGTTTCCAGCGGGTATGCTACCGACCCCATTATGTCCGATTATAAGGCTTACGGATTCAAAGCCGTCATCGCCAAACCTTACAGCGTCAAGCAGTTACAGGAGACATTAAGCGGGCTGTTGACGCAAAAAAAGAAGTAGGGCTGACCGCGAATAAAGCTTAAAATGGCCAGCCCACGTAGATAATAGCAAAAATGGCGTGCGTGATTACCGACGCCCAGAAAATCCACCAGAAGTAGCAATGCAGCTTGAAAATGCGCTGATACCAACGGTATTTCATCAGGAACTTAGCCCATTGAAAACCAGGCAGGCAGCGGCAGGTAAAGAAAACCAACAGTCCAGTCACCAGGTTCACCATACCCAGCGAGAATAGAACCCGCATCGCTATTTGTGTGGTAATCATAAAGCTCCTTGTTAGCGAATCAATTTAGTTCACAATAATCGTCCCGTGCATGCTGGAATGGATGGAGCAGTGGTAGTTATAAGTGCCCGGAGTGTTAAAAGTAAAACTGAACGTGCCGCCATTAGATAACGTGCCGCTATTAAAAAGCCCGGTGTCGGATGTTACCGTGTGCGACGTAGAGTCATGGTTTTGCCAAATTACCGTCGACCCCACCGTGATGGTGACTGACGAAGGAGAGAAAGCAAAATCCTGAATTATTACAGCGACATTCTGCGTAGTCGTCGTGGTGGTGGTTTCTGTGGTAGTGGTAGTAGTATCCTTCGTGGTAGTAGTCGTCGTGGGTGTAGTGGTAGTAAATGTGGTCGAGCCCGTGGTGGTGGTAGTGGTTGACGTGGGTGTGGTGCGTGTAAATGTAGTTGTCGGGG
>CAIWTG010000024.1 GCA_903915565.1 uncultured Chloroflexota bacterium | reverse complement strand
CGAGCTGGATCGGGTTTTTTACGGGAAAAGGGCGGCCGGCGGGGCGGCCCTGATCATCCCCGAGATCATGATTGTGTCGCCGGAAGGCGGACCGGGCCTGGGGATCTTCCGGATCTGGGACGACAAGTTTATCCCCGGGATCAGGAAGCTCGCGGACGATATCCATCGCCACGGATCCAAGCTGGGCATCCAGATCGCCCACATGGGCGGGCAACTCGATCCCCAAATAGACGTGGATGGAAAAATCTACACCCCGATCGCTCGCCCAGTCGTTTTTCCAGGTCTTTCACATTCAGCTCGACGATTTCTCGCAATTGGTCTTTACTTAACTCGTGGAAGACGATTATCTCATCCAGCCGGTTGAGGAATTCCGGACGGAACAGTTTTTTGACCTCCGTCATGACCTTTTCTTTCATGGCTTCGTACTTGGATTTTTGTTCCTGTGTATTGTCTTTGCGCGTGGAGAATCCCATCTGCCCTTCGCGTTTAATCAACTCCACTCCCGCATTGCTGGTCATGACGATGACTGTGTTTTTAAAGTCCACCGTCCTCCCCTGCCCATCCGTCAGCCGCCCATCGTCCATTATCTGCAATAGGGTATTAAAGATATCCGGATGCGCTTTTTCCACTTCATCCAGCAGGATAACGCGGAAGGGACGCCGCCTGACGGCTTCGGTAAGCTGTCCGCCTTCGTCATAGCCGACGTATCCCGGCGGCGCGCCGATGAGGCGCGATACGGTGTGCTTTTCCTGGTATTCGCTCATGTCCAACCGCACCATGGCGTTTTCGTCGTCGAAAAGGAACCAGGCCAGTGTGCGCACCAGTTCCGTCTTCCCCACCCCCGTCGGCCCCAGGAACATAAAGCTCCCGATGGGGCGCTTGGGGTCTTTAAGCCCCGCCCGGCTCCGCCGGATAGCTTCGGAGATAGCTGCCACTGCTTCTTCCTGGTCAATGAGCCGCTCGTGGATGCGTTCCTCCATGTGGATTAGTTTCTGGGCTTCACCCTCCAGCATCTGTGATACCGGTATGCCCGTCCAGCTGGATATCAGCCTGGCGATTTGCTCGCCGCTGACTTCGTGGCTGATTTTTTCCTTGTTGAGCCATTCTTCTTTAGCCTGATTATATTTCGGTTCCAGCTTCATTCTTTCGGCTTTTAGTTCCGCCGATTTCTCGTATTCGTTCCGCTGCGAGGCGGCTTCTTCTTCATTGGTCAGCCGCTTAAGATCCTGTTCCATTTTCTTTACTTCCGGCGGCGCGCTCTCGGTATCAATGCGCAGCTTGCTGGCCGCCTCGTCAATCAGGTCGATGGCTTTGTCCGGCAGCTGCCGGTCGGAAACGTAGCGTTGGGAGAGTTTGACGGCGGCTTCCAGGGCTTCATCGGTTATCTTAACCTTATGGTGCGCCTCATATCTCGGGCGCAGACCCTTTAATATTTCAATGGACTGTTCGACGGTCGGCTCTTCAACAAAGACCGGCTGGAAGCGTCCTTCCAACGCTTTATCTTTTTCAATGCGTTTACGGTATTCGTCCAGCGTAGTGGCGCCGATGCACTGTAATTCGCCCCGCGCCAGCGCCGGTTTGAGCATGTTGGAGGCGTCAATAGCGCCTTCGGCGGCGCCCGCCCCGACGACGTTATGAATTTCGTCGATAAAGAGGACGACCTCTTTCTTGGCTTCTTTAACTTCATCTATAACCGCCTTGAGTCTTTCTTCGAACTCGCCGCGGAACTTGCTGCCCGCCACCAGCGACCCCATATCCAGGGCGATGACCTTGCGGCCCTTTAAAGAGTCCGGCACGTCATCGGCGGCGATTTTTTGCGCCAGCCCCTCGGCGATGGCGGTTTTGCCCACCCCCGCCTCTCCCACAATGACCGGGTTATTCTTTGTGCGACGCGTTAGTATCTGCATCACGCGTTTAATTTCTTCCTCGCGTCCGATAACCGGGTCGAGTTCTCCCTTGCGCGCCAGTTCTGTCAAATCGCGCCCGTACTTTTGCAGCGATCGGTATTTGCTCTCCGCCCGCGCGTCGTCAACGCGACGGCTGCCCCGCAGCTTTTGCAGGGCGGCGTAGACCTTTTCCTGTGTGATGCCTGCGCCGTGGAGTATCTTGGCGGCGTCGCCTTTATCGTCGCTGACAATCGCGATAAACAGATGCTCGGTGCTGATAAATTCGTCCTTGAGTCGGGCGGCTTCTTCATCAGCCTTCTGCATCACCTGCGCGATGCGCGGTGTGGCATAAATTTGCGGCGTCTGGTAGGTGACCTTGGGTGTGTTCTTTAAGACGTCATCCACCTGCCCGCGGATGACGTCATTATTGATCTTGAGTTCTTTAAGAATCTCCCCCACCAGTCCCTGCCGCTGCATCAGCAAGGCTAATAAAATATGCTCAACATCCCACTGGCTGTGCTTATACTGCATCGCCATTTGCTGGGACATTTGAATAGCTTCCTGTGCCTGTTCGGTAAATCTTTCCTGTCTCATTCTTCATTTCCTCCCCTCAATTGCTCGATTTCTTTTTGCGCTTCTTCCAGTGAACGCTGGAGCTCATCCACGTGCTGCATCATGCGCAGGATAACCTCCACCCCCGGTAAATTGACGCCCATGTCGTCTACCATGGACTTGACCCTCTTCAGCAGGGCGATGTCGTAGTCCGAGTAAAGCCGTACGTTGCCCTGCGAGCGCCGCGGCTCGATGATGCCTACGCGTTCGTAATAGCGCAGGGTGTAAGTATTCGTCTCCAGCATCCTGGCGGCGATACTG
>CAIWTG010000023.1 GCA_903915565.1 uncultured Chloroflexota bacterium | reverse complement strand
GCTGTTTTTTGGGGGATTTTCAGGAGGTAAATATGCCGACAGAAAAGAAAGTAAAAGCGGTTGAGGCTCTTTATGAGGTCTTTGCCAAGACTCAAATCGGCGTCCTCACCGATTACCGCGGACTCAAGACGTCCGAGCTTAATGCAATGCGCAGCAAATTACGCGACGCCAAAATCGACTACAAAGTCGTAAAGAATTCGCTGGCGGAAATTGCCGCGGCTAAAGCCGGCCTGGCGCATATCAAAGGCATGTTCAAAAACCCCATGGCGGTGGCCTTCGGCTATGGCGACCCCGCCCAGACGATGAAAGCTATCTCCGATTACGTCCGCGTTTCCAAAATCACATTAAATATTAAGTCGGGCTTTTTACCGGATAGCGTGTTAACTGTTCAGGAATTGGAAACCCTGGCAAAATTGCCCTCGCGTGAAGTGCTCCTTGCCAAAATACTTGGCGGGATGCAGGCTCCTATTTACGGGCTAGTCAACGTGCTTGCCGGCCCCATGCGGGGTTTAGCGCAGGTACTGCAGGGAAGAATTAATCAATTGGAGGCTAAGTAAAATGGCAGACGAAGAAAAGAAAGAAGTCGAAGCAGAAGAAAAGAAACCCAAAGCCAAGGCTAAGAAATCAGCCGCTATTGAAGACATCATGACGACCATTAAAGGCATGACCGTCCTGGAACTGGCGGAACTGGTTAAAGCGCTAGAAGAAGAGTTCGGCGTTAGTGCCGCCGCGCCTGTCGCTGTAGCTGCTGCTGCCCCCGCGGGTGGTGAAGCTGCTGCTGTAGAGGAAAAGACGGAGTTCACCGTTATTCTTACCGACATCGGCGCCAACAAGATTAACGTCATTAAAGCCGTCCGCGAGCTTACCAACCTCGGACTGAAAGAATCCAAAGACCTGGTTGAAGGCGCGCCCAAGCCGGTTAAAGAAGGCGTTAATAAAGACGAGGCCGCTGCCGCCAAAGCCAAACTGGAAGCTGCCGGCGCCAAAGCCGAAGTTAAATAACATCAAGACAATAAATCGGGCGGGCTGGCTCGCAAGGCCGGCTCGCCTGATGCTGTTATCCGCAGCACCTTGTGCCTGAATACCGTCAAGGAGGCACGCGTGGGTTATTCAATTTTCGACGATACAATGGTGGAAATGCCCTGGCCGGCTATAGAGAAAGCCGCGAGCCGGGGCGCTATTATTTTACTGCCCGTCGGCATTATTGAAGAGCACGGGCCGCACATGGGCCTGGCGGTGGATACCTACGCCCCTTACCTTATCGCCCGCCTGACCAGGCAGACGCTGGCAAAGCGTAAAATTACTGCCCTGATTGCCCCTCCCCCTTATTGGGGCGTCTCTCTGGGCACCAGCGTTTTCCCCGGAACCTTCTCCATCCGCCCCCAGACGATGCAGGCTTTGATTTACGACATCCTCGCTTCACTGCACAGCTGGGGGTTCAAAAAGGTCTTCGCCATCAACTGGCACGCCGATATGGAACACGTCAAGACCGTTTATAATGCCTTCAAGGACGCCCGCCGCGCTTTAGGGATTGATGCCGTCTGTTTAGCCGATGAATTCAGCCTCCGGCGTTTACGCCTTACCGGCCAGGAAGATTATATTCTTAAATACCAGGCGCCGATGGATATGGGTATGGGGGAAAAATACATTGACGTGCATGCCGGCTCTATGGAAACCGCGGTCATAGCCAAGTACTTCCCCGACCACGTTAATACCGCTTTAGCGAAAAAACTCAAGAGGACGAAACTCACCATTGACGACCTTAAAGTGCTGGGAGGGACGGGCAAAACTACCCGCAAACTAATCCCGGGCGGCTACTTTGGCAACCCCGCCGGCTATCCTGCGGTTGAAGTAGAAAAAATTATTAACGCCGAGGTTAAAAGCGCCGCCGATGTTATTCAGGGCTACCTGAAGAAAAAATAAAGGTACGCGTAAAGCCGAGGGGGGCTTTCGCCCCCCTTTTTTGTTTCTAGAAATAACTCTTACCAGGCCCGGTTGTATAGTGGAAAACCGGACGGTCTACCCGGCGGAAAATTAATGGCGCGTGCTTTAGCCCCGCCGGTATGAAAACCAGACTCGTTTTAGTGATAATGTGCTGCTCGTCACCCAACCAAAGCTCCACTTCTGCGCCCAGGTCGTGCGGGTTGTTAAGGTCGGTACCGAAGAACGCTATGACCTCGTCGTAATCATGGGTATGCGGCCCGGGACCGCGTTTTTTAGCCGCTTCGTACCCGGCTTCATCTAAAGGAGGGCGCGGCAGCACCCAGACGCATTCCATATAAAAAGCGCCGGGCACAGTGTTGTTATCCATATACAGGACGCGGCCGCCCTTGCCTTTGCCCGCTTCAGTTACCGGCGGATTCCATGGAGCTTCAATTTTGGGGTGCTGTAGGGTATCGACTATATACTTGCCATATTTTGT
>CAIWTG010000022.1 GCA_903915565.1 uncultured Chloroflexota bacterium | reverse complement strand
GTGCTTGAATGTCGCTTGATATCGCTTTTTACTTTTCAATGCCAAGCAATATCAGCGCTTTTATTGCCGATATTATAGCTATGGGCGCGACTAACGCAGCGAAATATGACACCATGTTTCCAACTTTTTCGCCGATACTCCAGAAAGTAATAGGAGCGAAAGCTGCGGACATAACCAGCAAAACGACGGATGATAACAACAAGGTATTTATTTCTTTGGCACCAATAGCATAAATGACGCCGATGATAACACCAAATATTGCCAACATCATCGCAATCCAGGATTTATCCGGCCACCAGATCCCGGCTATCACAGCAAAAATCAAACCAACAATGAACAGAACAAAGCTTATCCATTTCCACATATTTTTCATAATTCTATTTGCGTCCTCCGTTTTTATTTGAAAATTTGCGTTCTAGATATTGTATCATCCACCCATCACCCCGAGGAATGATTTTCAACGCATTTAACCACCTCCTTTAAATCAACTGCTGGTAGATAAAAAAATAGCTGCGGGCACTCATCAGAAATTGAGCCCGCAGCTATGGAGTTAAATTAGAAGCAACTTTCACAAAACCCTGTCTGGATAAACGAGCTCATCAAAGCCACTTTTTCTTTGTTCTTTCTATTCTTATATTACTTTCGCTCTCCTTTTTTATTCTGCACTAATGCTATATCACAAAAAATGCGTTTGTCAAGAGGTTACCCCAAGCGGGATACCGATATATTATTTGTTACTTGTTAATTGGCTATTGGTGTTTTGGGGTGGTGGGAAAAGGAGTGGGGTCATGGTGGAGATAGGGGGACTCGAACCCCCGACCTCCGCGATGCGAACGCGGCGCTCTCCCAGCTGAGCTATATCCCCGTGAAGACAAGATTATTATAGCATATCCGGGTTAGCGCTCGATGCGTTTTACCTGGTAGTGTAACTTGCCCACCGGCACGATTATCTCTACTTTTTCACCGTCGCACCGCCCCAGCAACGCCTTCCCCAACGGCGAGATGAACGATATTTTACCTTTAGACAGGTTAACCTCTCGCGGGTCGACGATTATATAGCGGTATTCCTCGCCGGTAGCTAAATCGCAGACGACAACGCAGTCCCCGATGCCCGACTTAACGGCCGGTTCTTTATTTTCCTGTAAGATGGTCGCCGCTTTCAGCGTCGCCTCCAGCTCTTTAATCCTGCCTTCAACGTGCCCGCGTTCTTCCCTGGCGGCGTGGAAAGGGGTGTTTTCCCTGAAGTCCTTATCGGCGGCGGCGCGCTGTATTTCCCCCACCAGCTCCCGGCTCTTCTTTTTAAGCTTTTCCAGTTCGGCCTTCATTTCGTCAAGCCTTCCCTGTGTCAGCGCTATCACATCGGGCATGTTCTTCCTACCCGCCGCAGTCATTGCGCCTTTGCCCTTTTTAGTTTTCAGGTGGGTTGCTAGATTAGTCGTGCTCCAGCCGGCTTTTTTGGCGTAGGTGAGGAAAGCGCGCAGGATGGAGAATTTTTTTTCGTAGTCGATGTCGGTGACATTTAACTGGTCGGAATAGCTGGCGACAGCCGGTCCTGCCAATGTGGAGAATGATTTTTCCCAGCCGTACCACCGGGAGAATCTATATATCTCCGGCTGGCTGGTGTCCCGGTTTCTAGCTGTAAGTTTGCCCAGGTAAAGCGTCGTCGCCTCACCCAGGCTGGGAATGTGGTCGTTGGTGTTGGCCATTATCTCTCCCTGAAGTTTTCTTCTTCATTCTAAACGTATTTAGCTCTAGCGGTCAATTATGAAAGTTTTTTGAATATCTGATATTTCAAAAGACTCTTAATTGTTTTACTGTGCCAGTCGAAGGAAACGTCTTTGGCTTTAAGCAGGGCTTCATCAATGCCGCCGGCTTTAATCATCCTAAACATCCGGTTGATTTGCGGTTCATTCAACCGCTCGAAGAATTTACGCGCCCAGTAGCCGGTCCTCAATTCCCCGCCCAGCTTCCGCCGCCACGCGCGCTCGTAGCGGGCAAGCCTTTTTGCCGAGAGGTCGTTATCCTCCAGCGCCTGATTTAAAATATCTGCCGCTATTTCCGCCCCGATTAGCCCGTAATAGATGCCGCCGCCGGTCGTTGGTTTTACCTGCCCCGCCGCATCTCCCACCGCCACCATGCGTTCGCCATAAGTGCGTGGCGGCGGCTTTAAAGGGATGCCACCGTAACTTATCTTCACTTCGGCCGACTTTATTTTACCCTGCTCCGCCAGTTCATTAAGCCATTTTTTTAAAAGCAGTCCTGCCTCGGCGCGCGCCAGCAGCCCGGCTCTGGCTTTGCCTTTTTCCGTCGGCACCAGCCACGCAAAGAACCCCGGCGCCATACCGCCAAAGTAAACCTCTACCTCGTTAAGTCCGGGTGCTGAAACCTCCGCCTGCGCGCCCACCGCGTAATCTTTAAAATCCCCCAGCCCCAGGCGTTTGTTGAGCCCCGGAACAAACCCGCTGGCAACAACCACCGCCTTCGCGGCAACCTGATATTCCTTGTCCCCATCGGCCACTGTTACATTAGCTTGTTCGCTGTTAAAATTAACGTTTGTCACGCGGCTGCTAAAACGATATTCCGCCCCGGCGCTTTGCGCCCGCTTCGCCATAAACTTATCGAAAGCTGACCGGTCCAAAATAGCCGCTTGCGGTTCCGGGCGCTCTATATGGAGGGGTTCGCCTGAAGGCGCGTAAAGTGTGGCGCTGTTTGCCTGTTTGAGGATGACTTTATCATCTATATTAAAGGTATTGACGCATTCCAATCCGACGATGCCGGTGCAGCAGAGCTTTTGCCCCACCCCCGGATTCTTCTCTAGGACCAGTACGCTGTGGCTCTTTTCCGCCAGAAGATGGGCGGTGTGACTGCCCGTCGGTCCTCCGCCGATTACGATAATATCATACATGCCTGCTCCGTTTAACCTGTATATTGTAAGTTGTTTCCGGATTTATCTCAAACCAGGTGTAAATCGGCCAAATCGGCAATATCGTTAACATAATAAATTACGTCGTATTTATCCGGGGAGGTGCTTGGCGAAATCCCTGTAACGTGATAAAATAGATAGGTCAGTGCACTAGATTGGAAAATCTGTGGCGCGTAGAAAACAAAATAAAAAACTAACTCTCGTTGAATTCCTCGAAAAAAAGACAGTTATTCTAACCGCTCTGGCGATAACCTCCGAAGCTAACCTATTCCTCCAAGCGAGTACTGATGCCTTTGACGGTCTTTTTCCAGACAGTTACGCGCCTATTTATTTTGACACGGCGCCGGTTGACGACGCCCAGATGTCAGCCAGCTAATCAACACCCCCAATTTATGATTGAAGGTGATTGAGAGATAAAGGATTAGAAAAAGGAGTGAGATAAGTGAGTAGTAAAGACAAAAATGAAACTGGCAAAAAAGAGGGAGTACTTGGGCAGATATCCGACCAGGCGATAACCTCTATGATGGAGGAAAATCGAGTTTTCCCACCGCCTAAGGAATTCTCCAAGAACGCTGCCGTAAAAAGTATGGCGGAATACAAAGCGCTCTATGATGAGTCCATTAAGAACCCCGATAAGTTTTGGGGTAAAATGGCGGAAGAGTTGGACTGGTTCAAAAAATGGGACAAATACGAAATCGCTGATTTCAAAGATAAACCGGAAGTCCGGCACTTTGTCGGCGGCAAAATAAACGTTGCTTACAACTGCCTCGACCGGCACCTCAAGACGGCTCGCAAAAATAAAGCCGCCCTTATCTGGCAGGGCGAACCGGATGGTGACGTCCGGACTTTCACCTACCAGCAGCTTCATTACGAGGTCTGTAAATTCGCCAATGTCCTTAAGAAGCTGGGTATTAAAAAAGGCGACACCGTTTCCATCTACCTCCCCATGATTCCGGAGCTGGCTATCTCCATGTTAGCCTGCGTCCGCATCGGCGCCATCCACAGCGTGGTTTTCGGCGGTTTCAGCGCCGAAGCCCTGCGTGATAGGATTCTCGACTGCAAATCCAAACTGCTTGTTACCGCCGATGGCTATTGGCGTAGCGGCAAACAGATACAGAGCAAGGCCGGCGCCGATAATGCGGTTGCCGCTTGCCCCACCATCAAAAATGTGATCATCGTTAAGCGTCTTGGCATTGACATCAATGTCCAGGCTGGCCGAGACCTCTGGTGGCACGAGGCGATGGCTGCCCCCGATATTACGGCTAACTGCGAGGCGGAACAGATGGATGCCGATGAACCCCTCTTCATCCTCTATACCTCCGGCTCCACCGGCAAACCCAAGGGCGTCCTTCACACCTCCGCCGGCTACCTGCTGCATTGCTACCTCTCCATGAAATGGATTTTCGATATTAAAGACGAAGACGTTTATATGTGCACGGCGGATGTCGGCTGGATTACCGGCCACAGCTACATCGTTTACGGGCCGTTATCCGCTGGCGCCACCAGCCTGATGTACGAGAGCGTGCCCACCTACCCCGCCTCGGACAGATTCTGGCAAATCGTGGAAAAATTCAGGGTCAATGTCTTTTACACTGCCCCCACCGTCATCAGGGCTTTAATGCGCGATGGCGAAGAGCTGCCTAATAAACGCGACCTTTCCAGCCTGCGCCTGCTCGGCTCCGTTGGCGAACCCATCAACCCCGAGGCATGGATGTGGTATTACCGCGTTATCGGCAAAGAAAAGTGCCCCATCGTTGATACCTGGTGGCAGACGGAAACCGGCGGCATCCTGATTACCCCCCTCCCCGGCGCCATGCCCATCAAACCCGGCTCCGCCTCTCTGCCCTTCCCCGGTGTTGAACCCGTTATCTTGAGTGAAGACGGCAAACCCCTCGGCGCTAATGAGGGCGGCTGGCTCTGCATCAAGAAACCCTGGCCTGGAATGATGCGCACTATCTGGGGCGACGCTGCCAGATTCAAGGAAACCTATTTCACCAAGTTCCCCGGCTACTACTGCACCGGCGACGGCGCCCGGCAGGATAAAGACGGCTACTACTGGCTCATGGGCCGCATTGACGATGTCATTAAAGTCTCCGGCCACCGCATCGGCACCGCCGAAGTGGAGAGCGCCCTGGTCTCGCATCCCAAGGTTGCGGAATCCGCCGTTGTCCCCATGCCTCATTCACTCAAGGGCGAAGGCATTTATGCTTACGTCACCTTAAAAACCGGCGAAAAACCGAGTCCCGAGCTGGAAGCCGAGCTTAAGGCTCATGTCCGCAAGGTTATCGGCCCCATCGCCACGCCGGACGTCATCCAGTTTGCCGATGGCTTACCCAAGACCCGCAGCGGCAAAATCATGCGCCGTATTCTGGTGAAAATCGCTGCCGGCAGCACGGACGATTTAGGGGACACCTCAACTCTGGCTGACCCATCGGTAGTGCAGACTTTGCTGGCAGGTAAAAAATAGTTTAATATTAGAGCTAAAACGGCCGGGGCGGAACATCCACTCCGGCCATTTAGTATAAAAACAAAATTTTGGAGGTATTAAGTGGCACTGATCTCGACTAATGAAAAACCACAATTGGCTAATCCAGGTGGACTGGGATTAATCGCGTTTGGTTTTTGCACCATGCTTCTCCAGATTTTTAACCTTGGTGTAATCACTAATGCGGTCCCGCTCGTTTTCGGGTTTTTCTGGGGCGGCATCGCCCAGGTAATCGTCGGCGTTGTCGAAGCCAAACGCGGCGATACTTTTGGTTTGGCGGCTTTCACGTCCTACGGTTTATTCTGGATGTCGTTGGGCGGATACTTTTTCTTTACATGGGCAGGACTGATTCCTGTTGAGGCAGCCGGCCTCGGCTGGATGTGCATCTTCTTCGCCATCTTTACCGGCATGATGACCATCGGCACTTTTAAGCTTACCTACGTGCATACCACCGTTTTTGTTACGCTGACCGTCCTCTTCATCCTGTTGGCCGGCCATTTCCTGGGCGGCTGGTCTCCCAAAATCGCTGGTGTTGAGGGTATGGTTTGCGGCGCTGCCGCGGCCTACGGCGGCCTCGCTGTAGCCATTAACAGTAAATACAGTAAACCCATCCTCCCTCTGGGCAACTGGGTAAAATAAAGTAAAAAAAATAATAGAAAAAACGAAGCGGCTGGGGTTTTTACCAGCCGCTTTTTCTTTGTGCATTGTACTTGGTTGTTGGTTAGTATATGATGAAGCTGGAGTAATGAATTACATGGAAAACGACCTGGTTCCCCCCGGACTTACCTACCTCGCCGATAATATTATTACCAAACAGAATATCCTTGGCGTCAGCAAGGAACAGGGCGCCAAGTGGGCGCATAAGCTTAACCTCCCCGCCCGGGGCGAAACTGTTTTCTTTGCCGGCTGCGGCTATCAGTTTTCCGCCCAGCTGGAAGTCTTAATGAACCTTGCCCGGGGCGTGGATAAAAGCGTTATCGGCGCTGAACTGCCCATGCGTTTTGCCCGTTTTCAAAAAAAGCTGGGACTCAACCTGCCCGGCATCTATAGTAATGTCATATCTTATAGCAATGACCTCTACCATAGCACGCCCCTTACCCGCGGCAAAGACCGGGCTCACCCCGGCGAACCGGAAATAAAACCTCTGGAAGCTGCCATTAAAGTGCTGCGCAACCTGGGTATCCAGCCCGCTTACCTCGGTAAAGACGAGCCCTGTTGCGGGGCGACGCTTTACAATGCCGGACTGCAATCTAAATTTGCTGAAAATGCCGAACATGCCTACCGGGCTCTTAAGGAAGCTGGTGTCAAAAGGGTTATCGGCGTCGTGCCCTATTGCACCCACGCCCTGCAAAAGCTTTTCCCCCTCACTATTAAAAACTACGACCTTGAGGTGCGGCACTTCCTGGAAATCGTCGCCGAGAAAATCTCGCTCTTTAAACTCCGTTATCCCCGCCCCGTCCGCGTCACCTACCACGACCCCTGCCAGATGGTGCGCTACATGAACATTATCGAAGAGCCGCGCCGGATTTTGCGTGCTATCGAGAATGTAACCCTGGTTGAACCGGAGTGGACGCGCGGCGAATGGGCGACCTGTTGCGGAGGCGGCGGCGGCTTTGAAACTGTCTTCCCGGAATTGAGCGAGGTATTAGCTGTTAACCGCGTCACCGAGCTGATGGAAACCAAACCGGACATTATTGTTACGCACTGCCCCGGCTGCATCATGCAGCTTAAAGACGGACTGCGTAAGCTAAAAATAGAAGGCGTCGAAGTGCTGGATTTAACGGAAGTCGTCGCCACGGCGATGGAATCATGAAAAAGGAACCTGCTAAAAAACAATCTGGCTTTAAAGAATACAAAGAAGAAATTATGGACGCCGCCCACAACGAACGGCTGCGGCTGGCTTTATCCCGCGCCGTCAAGAGCTTCCGCGGAAACGTTAAAAACGCCTTGGCTAAATTCCCGCACACCGTTGCCCTGGCGGATGAAGTCCTTAAGATTAAAGAAAAGTCCATTCCCAACATGGAAAAGCTGACCCGTCAGGCTATTGCTGCCATTGAGGAGAATAAAGGCAAGGGCTATATCGCCCGCACCTCGGAAGAAGCTTTAGAGATAATTTCTAACCTTGTCGGGAAGAAGAAGCTCATCGTTAAAGGCAAATCCATGACCGGCGAAGAAATTGGACTCCGCGAGCACCTGGAAAAAATCGGTAATGAGGTTTATGAAACCGACCTCGGTGAATTTATCGTGCAGAAACTGGGCGACCGCCCGATGCACATCCTTTCGCCCTCTATCCATGTTCCTCGCGAGGATGTTGCCCGGCTGTTTTCCAAGGTGCTGGGACAGGAAATTGCCCCGGACGCCGAGATTGCGGAAATGGTCTCCGCCGCTCGCGACTATTTAAGAGATAAATTCTTCCGCGCCGATATCGGCATCAGCGGTGCCAACGCCGTTGCCGCCGAGACTGGCACGCTTTTTATTATTGAGAACGAAGGCAATATCCGCCTCTCCACCAGCGCTCCGCCGGTACATATTGTCCTGGTCGGTATGGAAAAGCTGGTGCCCACCTTGAGCGACGCTTTTAAGGTGAGCGAGGTTACCTGGCGCTATGCCAACTACACCATTCCTTCCTATGTCAGCATGATATCCGGTCCCAGCAAGACCGGCGATATTGAAAAAGTCACCACCTATGGCGCGCACGGCCCCAAGGAATTTCATGTTATCTTCCTCGATGGCGGACGGACGCAGTTGGCTAAATATCCCCACCTTAAGCAGGCGCTTTATTGCCTGCGGTGCGGCGGCTGCCTTTATGAGTGCCCGGTCTTCGCCGTCACCGCCGGCCACTTTGGCGATAAGTATTTTACCGGCATCGGCGCGGTCTGGGCGGCTATCGTTAATAAGGACAAAGAGAAAGCGGCGTCCCTGGCTTATACCTGCCTCACCTGCGGACGCTGCCGCCAGCGCTGCCCGGTGAAGATTGACGTGCCGGAAATGGTTATCGAACTGCGCAAGATGCTGGCGGAAGGCGATTAGCCCGATGCGTTCAATCAATGCCGCCGACATTACCGAAGCTGTCGCTAATCTTTTCAAGCAGGCAAATTATAACCTCGGCGCTGACGTGCTCGCGGCGCTGAAGAAAGCCCGCAAAACGGAAGAATCCCCCGCCGGCCGCGACGCTCTGGACGCTATTCTGGAGAACACCCGTATCCCCGCCAAAGAAAATATCCCCCTCTGCCAGGACTGCGGTACTGCCGTGGTCTTTTTAGAAGTAGGGCAGGCTGTCCTTATCGTTAAGGGTGACGTTTCCAAAGCCGTAAACGATGGTGTGCAGCAAGCATATAAAGAGGGCTATCTGCGCAAGTCAATGGTTATCCACCCCTTTTCCACCCGCACCAATACCGGCGATAATACCCCCGCCGTCATTCATACTACCATCGTTCCCGGCAACAAGGTAAAGATAACAGTTCTGCCCAAAGGCGGCGGCGCGGAAAATATGGCTAAGCTCGGTATGCTGCTGCCAGTTGCCGGACGCCAGGGCGTTATTGATTTTGTCGTCAAAGCGGTGGAACAAGCCTGGAGTAATCCCTGCCCGCCGGTAATTGTTGGCGTGGGGATTGGGGGCACGGCGGAAAAAGCCATGGAGATGGCCAAGCACGCTTTAATTAGAAAAGTAGGGCAGCCCAGCCCCGATAAAGAAAACGCCGCTTTAGAAAAGGATATTTTACATAAAGTTAATAACCTCGGCATCGGCCCGATGGGTTACGGCGGACGCATTACTGCCTTCGCTGTTCACGTAGAGACCTTTCCCGCCCATATTACCGCCCTGCCCGTTGCCGTGAATTTACAGTGCCACTCAGCCCGCCACAGGGAGACGGTGATTTAGTGATTAAAGGCATTATACTCCCCTTAACCGAAAAAGATATAAAAAGCCTCAAAACCGGCGATAACGTCCTGCTCTCCGGCACGCTTTATGTTGCCCGCGATGCCGCCCACCGCAAGATGATAGACGCTCTGGATAGGGGAGAGCCTTTGCCCTTTGATATTAAGGGTCAGACTATCTATTATATGGGACCTTCCCCCGCCCCGCCCGGCAAAGTCATCGGTGCGGCGGGACCCACCACCAGCGTGCGTATGGACGCTTATACGCCAAAACTGCTGGCTAAAGGACTCAAAGGGATGATTGGCAAAGGCGTCCGCTCCCCGGAGGTCAAGGACGCTGTTAAAAAATATAAAGCCGTCTATTTTGCTGCCGTCGGCGGCGCCGGCGCTTTAATTTCTAAGACTATCATTAAGTCGAAAGTCGTTGCCTATCCCGACCTTGGTCCGGAGGCTGTTTTACGCCTTGAGGTTAAAGACTTCCCCGCCACCGTCATTAACGACATCTTCGGCGGCGATTTGTACATCGAGGGGAAAAAGAAGTATAGTTTAGCCCAGTAATGCTAGTGTTAGGAGGCATTTCTCGTGGCTAAAAAATACCAGTACTTTGATGTTACCCTCCCCCTGAATAAAGAAATCCCCATTCCTGCGCCTGTCCCTCCACAGCCTGGTCAGGCACCTTCCGCCGAAAACAAAGTCCCCAATCCGCAGGTCTACCGCTTTTTCGATGTTAATAAAGGTGATAAGGTCACCATGTCCCGCATCGAGATGAGTTCGCACGATGGCACGCATATTGATTCGCCGCTCCACTTTATCCCCGGCGGCATGACCATTGACGCCATGCCTTATGAAACGACAATCGGACCCTGCCGCGTTATTGAAATTAAGGACGAAAACGCCGTCACCGTTAAAGAATTAGAACCCTACAAAATCAAGGCCGGGGAACGCATTTTATTCAAAACGAAGAATTCGCCGCAGGTCTGGAAACAACGCCAGTTCCTCGGCAAAGCAGTAGCGATTTCACTGGATGCGGCAAAGTACCTCGCGGGCAAAAAGATAAAGCTCGTCGGTATTGACTTTCTTTCTATTGCCGCTGCCGAACCGCCGGAAAATATCAACGACGTCCATAAGGCTTTCCTTACCAACGGCATCTTTATCATGGAGGCGCTTAAGTTGGACGATGTTAAGCCCGGCAAATACGAGATGATTTGCCTGCCCATCCGCCTGGAGAACGGCGATGCCGGGCCTTGCCGCGTTATTTTGAGAAAATAAACGATAGATGTCTACTCCACCAGTTCCATAATGTGCCTTACTTCTTGGGGCATTTTCAGGCGCTTTAGAGTATCCATCAGCTGAATCTGGCACCCGGGGCAATCCGTCACCACAATATCCGCCCCGGTTGACGATATAGACTCCGCTTTCTTCTCGGCTATTTTCTGCGATAAATCATAGAAGTAAATACTGAATGTCCCCGCCATCCCGCAGCACCGGTCGGCGTCGGGCATTTCCACGAATTTAATGTCCTTCAACGACTTCAAGATTTTACGCGGCTGCTCCTTAACTCCCAGATATCGCCCCAGGTGGCACGGCTCATGCCAGGTCACGGTTTTACCCTTAAATTCCGGGGCAACGTGATAGGCGGAGGCAGGCAGCTTTACCACATCTACGAGAAATTCAGTTATATCCTTAATCTTTCCAGCGTAGGCGGTATATGCCTTTTTTCTTGCTTCCGTGTCTGCCAAAAACTTCACATAGTCCTTCATTGACGAAGCGCAGGTGGCGCAATCGGTAATGATATAGTCCAAATCCTTGAAAGCCTTGACGTTGGTATCCGCCATTTTCCGCCCGGTCGCAAAATCCCCGGCGCCTAAAAAGACCAGCGCCCCGCAGCACCCCTGCCCCCGCGGTATGATAACCTCAACGCCGTTTTTAGTTAAAAAACTAATAATCTTCTGACCCAGCTCGGGAAAAACGAAGTCAGTCATGCAGCCGGTGAAGTACCCGACGGTAAATTTAACCTTAACGCCCTCGGGCGGCTTGTTGACCTCCGGCACGCTCTCGCGCAGGAACTTGGGAGCTATCTGGGGTATGTGTCTGCTCTTGCCCAGCGCCGACAGGAAAAACGAAAGATGTCGTAGCGTTCCCTCCGTTTTGGGCAGGAAAATCCTCTGGAACCACGATGCCAGCCTTATCGTCCAACCGAACAGCCGACGCCTGGGTAAAAGCCAGCGGAAAACGATGTTATAAGGGAAAGGAACGCCCCTGCGCTTTACCTTGTCCGCCCGCGCCGCTGTAATGACGGTGGGGACCTGCGTGCCCGCCGGGCAGTTCTGGGCGCAGGTCATACACAGCGTGCAGCGGTTGAGCTGCTCCGCCATCTCGTCGGTTACCTCAACCTCCCCGTCCAGCAAAGCCCGGATGAGCATGATTTTCCCCCGCGCCACCGAGCTTTCTTTCTTTTCTTCGCGGTAGACGGGGCAGCCGGCCATGCAAAAGCCGCACTTGGTGCAGCTGTCTAGGGCATCTTTAAATTTTTCTATTTCTGTGTATTTAGTGTCGGTTTTCATGCTTTATTCAAATTGTCATTCCGAGGAATCCTTCCGCAGAAGGATGACGTGGGAATCTCTATCATCAACTAAAGCTATCATAGAGATTGCCGCGTCGCTACGCTTCTCGCAATGACACTGTAGTTTACCCCTCCTCCCAAATCTTCCCCGGATTTAACGTATGTTTCGGGTCTAACAGGTCTTTTATCTTTTTCATAATCTCTATCGCCGTTGGGTCCATTGCTTTCTTTAAAAAGCGCGCCTTCTCCAGCCCGATGCCGTGTTCGCCGGAGATTACCCCGCCCAGTTTCAGGGCGATTTCAATCACCTCGTCCACGCACTTTAAAGCGCGCTGGTAATGTTCTTTATTACGGCTGTCGGTCAGTACCGCCGGATGGAAGTTCCCGTCCCCCACGTGCCCGGCAAAACTGATGGGCACATCATAGCGTTTGGCGGCTTCCTGGCTAAGCCGTATAAAATCGGCAATCTTATCACGTGGTACGCTTACGTCTTCATTAATGATGTCGTGTGCCTGGCTGTGAATATCGGAAAAGTGCGCGCGCCGCGCCTGCCAGTATTTTTCCGCCTCTTTAGCATCGGCCGCGACCCTTACCTCCCGCGCTGTCTTTTTAGTTATTGTTACCACCTGCTGAACTTCGGCGGCTACCGTCTGCGGCAAACCGTCCACCTGTATCAGTAAAATGACCTCGGAGGTATCAAGGATTGCGTCGGGTATAATGCCCCGGAACTTATTGAAAGTCCACTTATCCATGAACTCCACTTTTGAGGGCAAAATGCTGCTGGCGATGATTGACGTTACTGTTTCTCCCGCCACGGCCGGGTCGCGGAAGATGGCCAGCACGGTCTGGTTAGCTTTGGGTACCGGCAGGAGGCGTAGCGTTATTTTAGTGATTATCCCCAGCGTCCCCTCCGACCCCGTAAATAGCATCATCAGCTCGTAGCCGGTGCGGTTCTTCGGCGTTAAGCCCCCCAGCTTGACGATTTTCCCGTCGGCTAATGCCACCTCCAGCCCTAAAACATATTGCTTGGTGACGCCGTACTTCAAACAGGAAGGACCCCCGGAGTTTTCGGCGACCACCCCGCCCATGGTACAGCCGGAGTAGCTCTGAGGGTCGGGTGGGAAAAAAAGCCCCTGTTTCGCCAGTGCGTCCTGGAAGTCCTGCAGGATAACGCCCGGCTCGACGGTGGCGTTGAGGTTGGTCTTGTTTATCTCGATAATCCGGTTCATTTTGGTGGTGCACAGGACGATGCCGCCCCTTATCGGTATCGACCCGCCGCTAACGTTAGTTCCCCCGCCCCGCGGCGTCACCGGGATGCCGTTTTCGTTGGCGTATTTTAAAGTCTCAGATATCTCGGTGGCATTGGTCGGGAATATTACGACATCCGGCTGGTGCGACCACATCTGCGTGCCGTCGTAGGAATAAGCGACCATTTCTTCTTTAGAGGTCAGTACGTTTTCCTTACCGGTTATGGCGCGCAGGCGGTTGACGTGTTTTGTATCAATCATTATTCCTCCCGCCGTATTATTATGGCGGACATATATCGCCCGTTATGAAACTTTTGGATCGTTTTAATATCTTTCTCCGTGCAGCCGATGAGCAGCTTAATCTCGGAGTCCTTTTTTTTCATATCTACCGTACACCCAATGGCGGTTAGCTTGCGGTGCGGCGCCGTGCCAATCCACAAATCAATACCGCCCCCATCCATTGCCGTGGTGTCTTTAAGATAGCCGTAATCCAGCGGGAAAATCAACTTGGGATATTTTGGATGCGCCGTGCCTTTGGGCCGGTCAATGACTATTTCCGAGTTTTTTATCAGCTTATCGAGTCGCTGCCAGAAAAGGCTTTTCATCATCACCTCTTATTTCCGTTTTTTCTTGGGCAGGTTACATTCCTCATCGGTGGTGCAGTTCTCGCATTCCAGTTGCAGCGTGGTGTGGGTGATGTTGAATTCCGTCGCCAGTATCTCGTTGACCAGCGTCATAATATCACTGCTCTGACTCACCATGCGGTCGGTGATTTTCAAATGGGCGCTCAAAGCATAAACACCGGAGGTAATCGTCCAGATGTGTATCTCGTGGATGTCCTCTACGCCGGATACGCCCTTAACCGCCGCGGTGACCTTGTCCATTGCCACGTGCGGAGGCACCGACTCCAAAAGGATGTCCCCCGATTCTTTAACGATGCGCACCGCCCCCCAGAGTATCACCACGCCGATAACGATGGCGAGTATCGGGTCGGCCAGCGTCCAGCCGGTGAGTTGGATGATGACGCCGGCGGCGATAACCCCCACCGATGACAGCGTATCGCCCAGTATGTGCCAGAAAGCCGATTTTACGTTGATGCTTTTGTGGCTTTGCTCTCGTAATACAAATATCATTATCACGTTAGCAACTAAACCAATCCCCGCTACGATAAGCATCAGCGGGCTTTTAATGGTGGTTTGAGTCTGGAATCTTAAATAAGCCTCGTAAAAAATGACCGCGGAAATCAAAATGAGGATGATGCCGTTGGCCAATCCGTTTTTTATGCATACGAGATGGGTGAGGGGTGTGTTCTGCTTCATGATGGTTTCGCCTGACCTGAAGTGAATCTGCCGTTTATTGTCCATC
>CAIWTG010000021.1 GCA_903915565.1 uncultured Chloroflexota bacterium | reverse complement strand
TGTTCTTTAGCGACGCCGTGGCCGGGCCAGGCATAAAGCTTATAGTCGATAATTTCATGAAGTCTGCCGGGCGGCGAGACCGTTACGCTAAGGTGCGCATCCGGTTTCATATCGAGAACGTATTTCCCGAAGGAATACTTTAGTTTTTCGTAATCATACATCACATCATAGGGAGTATAACCGGCGTAAAAAGCCCCGAAGAACCCTACGAAGGGGATTACCGGCACTCTATCCGGTTTTTTCATATTCAAGGCGTCCAGCATCCTTTGGACTCTGCCCTTATAGGCTTTTTCCGCCTCGGCGTTAGCCCACTTCTGTCCGGGGGGATTCAGCCACTTATTATCCAGGTCGGCGCGTTTTTCCGCCGGGGTCATTTGTTCCCACGTTTTTTCCATTGTTAGCCTCCTATCATTTTTCCGCAGAAATTTTATTTGGCCAGCCATTTTTTGGCAAGGGTAACGCCTTCGATGGCGTCCTTGCCGTAAGCGTCGGCGCCGGTGTATTTAACAATTTCCGGAGTTATCTGGCCGCCGCCAATCATGATTTTAACTTTATCGCGCAGGCCGGCAGCTTTAATAGCGTCGATGGTAAATTTCATGGCGTCATAAGCCAGGGTGAGGAAGCCGCTTAAGCCGATAACCGGAGCGCCGGTTTCCTTAAGTTTATTAACGATTTTCTGTATCGGCACATCAACGCCCATGTCATAGACCTGGAAGCCGGCAACATCGAGCATGAAGACGACGATATCTTTGCCAATGTCGTGGATATCGCCGGCAACTGTAGCGATGATGACTTTGCCGCCGGTCTTGGCTGCCAGTCCGCCGGATAACTTCGGTCTAACCATTTCGTTGATTCTCTTTAAAATTTCGCCGGAATAAACCAGGTCGGGGATGAAATACTCGCCCTTGGAGAAACGAGTCCCGACGGTTTCCATACCCTTGCTGGCCTCGGCGAGAATACCCATGGGGTCAGCATTGGCATCCAGCTTTTCTTGCGTGATGGCGATTGCCTCATCTTCTTTAAGGTCGCCTAACGCCTTAGCTAAATCTTTAGCCATGTTTTTACCTCCTAATACCTGTATTTGTCTTTAAATAATGCCAAAAATATCGATATATCGTTAGGTAGCTTCAAATATATTAGCGAGTTATTGAGAAAAATGCAAGAAGCACCAGATATATTTATTGGGGATTACCAAAATAGCCTTTTAAGGCTGGGGAGATGTTGGAGGGAGAAAATTGATGTATTTTCGTTAAAGAGTTAAAGATGGATGATAAACACGCACTCGTCACCACTGCTGATAATGGGGGTGGAAACCACCTCAACATTTACCGGCCGCCCGAGGATAGTTTCCCAGCGCTGTTTGGTAAAACCGCGGGAACACTCGCAGACGGTAGGGGAGGCATTAGTGCCCTTCGGCAGCCCCCCGATGAGCATACAGGCGCAGCGCAAGTCCGGCATGTTAGGAACGCTTTTACTTGGCGCAAAGCGTTGGATAATGTTTTTGCCTTTAAGCTCATAGGTTGTGCAGTTATCTTCCGACTTTAGGTTGGCGAGGAACTCGGCTTCGGTGGCGTATTTTTGCCGGTTCTCTTTTTGTTTTAACGCGCCCTGGTCAAAGATAGACTGGCAGGTGCACCCGCAGGCCTGCATTATTTTTTCACGGGTAGGCTTATCCGCCAATTTATCCAATCGTTCCACAGCCGCCTTATAATCCAGCGCCCCCTTAACGGGGTCGGTGATGCCTGCCAGTGGTGCGCCGTCCGGCAATACTTTCTTGCGTACCTCCAGCCCGGCGAACTGCTCAACGCGTTTACTAAATTCCTTAGCGGCGGCGTCGACCATGTCTTTGAAGTCAAAATCAGGCATTGTTTTCTCCTTTTATTTCTTCCCGGCTTTGAACATGTTGCAGCTGCCGGCAGCCAGCACTTCATGCCCGAAGCATTTACCCATGCCGTCGCCCGTACTCTCGAAAAACTGGCAGTCCGCGCAGGTCTTGCCCTTGGGACCTTTAGTGGTGTATTTAACGTCCATATCCCATACCTCCTGATTTACTGTATCCCCATGTTAACACGTAAATCAGACAGCAGTATGTCATATTAAGACGGCTTTTTATAAAAATCCAGGGCTTTTTGCATTCTCTTTTTGATGATGTCGCGGATATGCGGCGGCTCCAGCACTTCTACGCGGTCGCCAAAGGACATGATATAGCCGTAAACCCATTCATCTTCCGGGAAAGTAACCGTGACGTCGTAGGTGCCGTCTTTGTTGCGGGTGATGCGCTCCTGGTCGTAGTCGTCATAAACGCGGTAGAGATTCTTGTGTGAAGAGAGTCTCCAGG
>CAIWTG010000020.1 GCA_903915565.1 uncultured Chloroflexota bacterium | reverse complement strand
CAAGGTACCGATTTCATTGTTTGCCATCATGACCGAAACAAGACCCACATCATCACCAGCGCCAAGACCAAGCGCATCGAGTACCGCTGCCCCGATTCTTCCTGTAAGCCTTACCTGGCTTTCTCTGCCATGCTGATGGCCGGCCTCGACGGCATTAATAACAAAATCGACCCGGGTCAGCCCATCGATAAAGACATTTACGAGCTCGAACCGGCCGAAAAAGCCAAGATTAAGTCCACCCCCGGCTCCCTTTTAGAGGTGCTGGAAGCCCTGCAAAAAGACCACGACTTCCTGCTGGAGGGCGGCGTCTTTACCGACGACCTTATCGATACCTGGATTACCTATAAACGCAAGAACGAGTACGACGCTGTAGCCCTGCGTCCCCACCCCTACGAGTTTTACCTCTACTACGATATTTAGGTTAGGTCTAAAGGCGCTTTCTTTCTCTGTATATTGAAAGCGCCTTTTCCTTTCCCTCTGCTATTTGACCTTAAACGGTATATTGTGCTTCAATAAAATATTACTCTTCCCCTTCAAATGGAGGTTTTTATGAAAACTAGTAAAAGCAAAGCGGAATCTAAGGAATACATCCTCAAGATGGCGAAAGAGCATGATGTTAAATTTATCTGGCTCTGGTTTACCGATATCCTGGGTATCTTAAAGAGCTTCGCCATTACCGTTGAAGAACTGGAGGGCGCGCTGGAGGAAGGCATGGGCTTCGACGGCTCTTCCATCGAGGGTTTTGCCCGTATCGATGAAAGTGACATGGTCGCTTTACCTGACCCCGATACCTGGCAGCTCCTCCCCTGGACTCCGCCCGAGCACCGCGCTACCGCCCGCATGTTCTGCGATGTTTTAAAACCCGGCGGCGAACCTTTTGAAGGCGACCCGCGTTACGTGTTAAAGAGAAACCTCAAGAAAGCCTCCGACCTCGGTTATACGTTCTATGTCGGACCGGAGCTTGAGTACTTCTATTTTAAGGATGGCAAGGGCACTGAATTCCTCGACCAGGGCGGCTACTTTGACCTCACTACCCACGATGCCGCCATTGAACTGCGGCGCGATACCGTCATTCAGCTGGAGAAAATGGGTATCGGCATTGAATACGCCCACCATGAGGTCGCCGACAGTCAGCACGAAATTGACATGCGCTATACCGACGCCCTCACCATGGCGGATAGCGTTATGACCTACCGCCTGGTAGTTAAAGAGGTCGCGCTGAAAAACGGCGTTTATGCCACCTTCATGCCCAAGCCGGTCTTCGGCATTAACGGCTCCGGTATGCACGTCCACCAATCGTTGTTCAAGGGCGACCACAATGCCTTCTTCGATACCAAAGATTCCTACCACCTCTCCAAGGAAGCCAGGAGCTACATCGCCGGACTGCTCAAGCACGCCCCGGAAATTACCGCCGTCTGTAATCAGTGGGTCAACTCTTATAAACGGTTGGTGCCGGGCTATGAAGCCCCGGTTTACCTTTCCTGGGCGCGGCGCAACCGCTCCGACCTTATCCGCGTGCCGGAATATCGTCCCGGCCGTGAAAAAGCCACCCGCATTGAGTTCCGCTCGCCCGATCCCGCCTGCAACCCATACCTCACCTTCTCGGTGATGTTGGCCGCCGGCCTGGATGGCATTAAGAATAACCTGACGCCCCCCACACCCATCGAGGAAAACGTCTACGAAATGTCCGCCGAAGAAAGAACAAAGCGCGGTATCACCACCCTCCCCGGCAGCCTGGACGAAGCCATTACGCTGACGGAAGGCAGCAAACTGGTGAAGGAAGCCCTCGGTGAGCATGTTTTTAACTCCTTTATTAAAAACAAGAAAAAAGAATGGGACGAATACCGTACACAGGTCACCGAATACGAACTCAAAAAATACATGCCCATAATGTAAAACTTAATTGAGTCAAATAATTAGAGGGGGCTTTTTACAGCCCCCTCTTTCTGTTCTCAACCCATACCGGCGAAAGCCGGTATCCAGCTACCCTTATACCCCTCTTACTTAACATTCCCCTCTCCCTTGACAGGAGAGGGTCAGGGTGAGGGTGAAAAGAAAACAAAACCCCCTCTCCAAACAATAAATAACTGGTGTTCTTTCATCTCTGGTTTGGAGAGGGGGTGAGGTTAAACACCCCTAGCTCTTATACTTCTCCAGCGCCCCGTAAAAAGCCCGCCAGAACGGGTCGACTATCGGATGCTCTAGTTTCTTTTCCCTCCCCTTTTCCACCAGGTTCATCCCCAGCGCTGGTTTTGTCAGTTCCCCCACCACCGACGCCTTAATGTTCTTTTTCGTCAGCGCTTTCACCACCGCTTCCGCCTTGTTCTCCCGGCAGGCAATCAGCAGCGTCCCCTCGCTTATCGAGGCGTAAGGATCGATGCCGAAGAGTTTGCAAACCTCCTCGACGCCTTTTTCAACGACGATTTTATTTTTCTCTATCCTCACCCCCAGCCCCGACGCCTGCGCTATTTCGTAAAGTCCCCCCCAGATGCCGCACTCGGTAGCGTCGTGCATGGCGGTGACGCCTTTATCCCTGACGCCTACGCTGACCGCTGTTAATGCATCCTCCACCACCGTCATTTTATAAAAAATCTCCTGGGCTTTTTTGTTCAATGCCGCGCCATATTCTTTTTCAATTACCTTGGGCAGCATGGCGGCGAAGATGCCGGTCGCCTCTATTGCCGGCCCCTTGGTGATGATTATTTTGTCGCCGGCTTTGCAGAATCTTGGATTAACGTATTCGTCCAGCTCACCCACCCCGATAACCGTCGCCCCGCCGACCATTGGATAGTGGCACCCTTCGTAACGCGCCGTGTGCCCGGTAATTACGGCGATTCCCATTTTAGCGCACTCGCGGTGGATGATGTCCCAGGTAATTTCCAGTTGCCCCTTCGTCATCTCCATCGGCAGGTTGAGGTCGATGCATAAATATTGAGGCTTTAGCCCGCTGGTCACGGAGTCCGACGCCAAAATATGTATGGCGAACCAGGCCGCCCGCTCCCAGCCGTACTCCGGCACGATAAAAACCGGGTCGGTGGTGAACGATACCGCCTTACCCCCGATTTCCGCAATGCCAACATCCACCCCGTGCTGCGGCCCCACCAGGATGCTTTTATTCTTTGCCCCCAGCCGCGGATAAATCAGCTCGTTAAAAATCTCCGGTGATATCTTCCCGATTTCCGGCATGTCAGCCATAATGACGCCTCCTAAAAATATAAAAACCAGAAGCCTAAGGGGAACTCCTGGTTTCTTCGCACTTCCCTACGCTCGCGTTACCGAGTTCAGGTTCAAAGGGTCTGTCCTTCCGTTACCGGAGGAACTCTCAGCCTTGGCAGCTCCCCTAGTGGCAATATTTAGTTTTCTCTATTTTATATTATTCAGGCGTTTTGTTTCAACTCATGTTTTTTCTTATAATCATCAATCGCGGACTTTAACGCTTCCTCCGCCAGAACCGAGCAGTGCATCTTTACCGATGGCAGTCCGCCTAACGCTTCCGCCACCACCCGATTGGATATCTTTAACGCTTCTTCGATTGTCTTGCCCTTGACCAGTTCCGTGACCATCGAGCTCGTAGCGATAGCCGCCCCGCAACCGAAGGTCTTGAACTTGGCGTCGGTGATGACGTTATCTTTTACCTTTATATATAGCTCCATGATATCCCCACAGACCGGGTTACCTACGTGCCCCGTTCCGTCGGGATTTTCCATCTCACCTACATTACGGGGATTTCTGAAGTGTTCCATTACTTTTTCGCCATAAACCGGGGACATATACTGCCTCCTATCCTTTGTTCTTTAACAGTGGTGACATCGCCCGCAGTTTCTTCACTATCTTGGGTAAAACCTCCACCACCTTGTCTACCTCATCGCTGGTTGTCCACCTGCCCATTGTAAAACGCAGCGAGCCATGTGCCTGTTCATGGGAACAGCCGATACCCAGTAGCACGTGCGAAGGCTCTAAACTACTGGAGCTGCAGGCCGAGCCGGTCGAAGCCGCGATGCCTTCCATATCTAAATTCAGCAACATTGATTCGCCTTCGATAAAAGCAACACTGATGTTTACATTGTTCGGCAGCCTTTTCGCGGGGTGACCGTTTAGATGAGTATCTCCAATGCCCTCTAGAATTCCTTTAGTCAGTCTATCGCGCAGGCCAGTCAAACGTACTGCTTCCTCCCCCATTTCTCCCTTCGCTATTTCCGCCGCTGCGCCCAGGCCTACAATCCCGGACACATTCTCCGTGCCCGACCTTCTCCCTTTTTCCTGCCCTCCACCAAGAATAAAAGGCGTTATCTTCGTTCCCTTCCGGATATAGAGTGCCCCCACGCCCTTGGGACCATACAGCTTGTGGGCGGACATCGAGATTAGGTCCACCCCCAGAGTTTTTACATCCGTCGAGATATGCCCCACCGTTTGCACCGCATCGGTATGAAAGTAAACGCCAGCCTCGCGTGCGATTAGGCCGATTTCCTCCAGCGGCTGTATTGTACCAATTTCATTGTTGGCATGCATCACCGAAATAATAATTGTTTCCGGAGTGATTGCTTTTTTAACATCTGCAGAGTCAACCATACCATACCTATCCACCGGCAGGTAGGTTACTTTGGCGCCAATTTTTTCCAGGGCTTTGCACATTTCCAGCACCGCATGGTGTTCAGGATTTCGCT
>CAIWTG010000019.1 GCA_903915565.1 uncultured Chloroflexota bacterium | reverse complement strand
TCCTTAGTGGCTCCTGTCTGGCTAAAGACGCCTACTTGCTCACCCTCGTGCAGCATTAGCAATAGATGGTCATCGGGGTGCTCCAGGGTAAATCCCCAGTTGGCAAATTCGTCTAGACCTTTAACCTGAACCTCAGTTGTCATTGCATCACCTCCTGCGTTCGCAAATACATCGCTTGTTTTCCTGACCAAATCTAATTAGTTTGCCCATTGTCCTCCCCTTCGTGGCTTACCCCCTTTGCCTTCAGCAATATGGCCTCGGCTTCTCTCAGTGCAGCATCGGTATCAAACAGACTTTCCTGGGCTGCGGCATGAGCCGCCCGCAACGGGCTGAACTTCTGGTGCTTCTTGATGATATCAGTCAGATTGAGTGATGCGTACTTCTGGGTGGTCTCTATGTCGGCGTGGCCCATTATCTCCTGGAGAGAGCGTAGGTCTCCGCCCTGGACGAGAAAGTTCTTTCCGAAGGCATGCCGCAGACGGTGGGGTCCCATCTTTGGCCCCTTGATGCCGGCTTTCTCAAGTGTACGGCGGACTATGGCATAAATGAGGTGCCTGGTGATAGGGCCTTTGTGGCCGTGAAATACGTAGTCATCCGAACTCAGGGTGGCGATCTGGAGCAGAAGGCGCCTGGTTTCTTCGGAAACGGGCACCTCGCGCCAGCCCACTTTGCCGCGAACGATTATAGTTTCCTGCTTGATGTTGTGTTTCAGCAGGGAACAGACCTCGCCGGCCCGAACCCCGCAGTCCATCAGGAGGGTTATTATCGCCCTGTCTCGCGGGCTTTCCGCCGCATGGAGAAGACGCATCAGCTCACCAAGTTCCAGTGTCGGCATGAGCGTCTTGGGACGCCGCGGCGACTGGACCTGCTCCATGGGGTTGGGCAGCCGCCGGCGACTGCTCATAAACTTGAAGAAGGTCTTGAGCGCCCGATAGACATCATACTTCGTCTCCGGGCTGCCTTGAATTTCCGCCAGAAAGCACTCGACCGGCTCCGGCCGGCGCGGCAGTGTAGGGCAGGACCTGGCGAATGGCAGAAGCCTGTCCTTGTACCACCCTATAGTGGCGGGGCTAAGGTTAGCCGCAACGCGGCTGGCGAGGAATTCGAGGAGTGCCTGTTCCGTCCTCATGGTATAACCTCCATTGGAACGCTTTAGAGGTTACCACCACTCCGGGGAATGCGAAACGGCAATAAGTGTCAATACTTATTGCCGTGGACGGGGTGACACTGACACTTTCGTGTGGGGTCGTCGGGGGCCGCAACGGGTTTATAAACCGCGGCGTATCCGACTTTGGTGTGTGCCACTTTAGTATCGGTTTTGCAACACTTTCGTACAGGGTTGGTTTGCCTTGACACCACATATAGGCTCTGATAAACTCTAGTTGGGCCCCGTGGTGTAGCGGTCTAACATGCCACCCTGTCACGGTGGAGATCGGGGGTTCAAATCCCCCCGGGGTCGCCAGACTAATACGCAAATTAACATTTTCTTAACAAATTACTGCGGTGTATTTGACATTATTGACGGGTTTATTTATGATAAAGTTCAACAATATGATAAAGTCTCTGGAAACATAGTTGACATTTCTAAAAATATGATTTATAGTATGTGAAATTCAGGTTTCTACTAGCAAACAATACGCGCCAGAAGACGGGTTTCTGTGCGTGTTGATATAAATAACGCTTTTAAAACCCGAAAATATAAAAACAGGGGAGGTCGAGATATAGTAGATAATAAGTTTTTTTTAACCACACACCAAAATTTTAATAGGAGGAAAGAATGAAAAAATGGTTTCTAGTCCCGTTATTCCTGATTCTCGCTACCATCATGGTGTTCACCGGTTGTTCAACACCGGTAGCAACCACAACCACTAGCACAACCCACACCACCACAACCACCACCACAACCACCACTAGTACCTCAACCACAGTAGCCGCGCCTTACGGCACCTTGACGGACGTTGCTGCAAGTTTTGGCTATGATACGTGGGACCCGAGCTTGGTCACCAGCTGGGCACAGATTTATCAACCCATCATGCGCACCACACAGACTCAGGCTTTTGAAGGCGACGTTCTAAGCAGCTGGGACATCAGCGCCGACGGCAACACATGGACATTCCATTTACTTCCGAATAACAAATTCACCAACGGCGACCCAGTGACTGCCGCAGATGTCAAGTTCTCTATCGAGCGCTTTGCGGCTTCTACCAGAAGCCCCTGGGCACCTTACCTGCGTGCTTCATATAATTTTGTAAGCATGACGGTGGTTGACACCCTTACCCTCACTTATGTCACCGCACATCCTGAAGCCACGCTGATGGCCTGCTTCGGCGCTACGTACGTACTGGACAAAACCGAATTTGATAAAGTCGGCGAGGCAGCCTACTTCAAGAATCCGGTCGGTTCCGGCCCCTGGAAATTTTCAGACTACGTCGCTGGCACAAGCATTAAATTGGAAGCCAACACCGGTTATTGCCGGCCCGCCGAAGTTCCGAAGTTCAAATATTACGTCCAGCTCCTGGTTCCGGAACTGGCTACCCGTATCAGCATGTTCAAGACCGGTCAGTGCGATATACTTGGTCTTGATGACTATGCCCGCATGAAATCGTTACAGGATCTGGGTATGCCTATCCAGCAGTATGGCATTAACGGCACAGACAGCTTCGCATTCCAGTGGTCCTGGCTACCCGAGGCCGGCGCAGTACACGACATTCGCATTCGCCAGGCCATGTCCTACGCTCTTAACCGCCAGGAAATCTGCGATACATGGTATTCCGGCTACGCCATTCCGGGCGGCCGGTTCTTCGAGCCTCAGGGCATATTCGGCTATTCCGATGCTCTGGCTGCGGATCCCTACGACGTCGTGAAGGCGAAACAGTTAATTGCCGATGCCAATTATCCGGCAGCCTTCTCTAACCCCACAATCACCATTTTCTGCCAATCCAGCGATCAGGATAGAATGTTATACTACATGAGCTATTGGCAGGCTGTAGGTCTCCAGGTTAAATTATTGGTCAAAGATACCGCGACTTACTGGAGCTACCTCGGATTCGGTCCTCCGCAGACCGACAACAAGGGCTGGATATGGTTCTGGAAATCATGGTCTTATCCCAACTCCGTTTACCATTCCGCCAACATGTACACCTCTAAAGGTGTTCATAAGACCACTAACGACGCACATGCCGACGAGTTGTATGCAGCAGTCGTTCACCAGTCATCGTATCAGGCTGCATGGGATGCAATGACGATATTCCAGGCATACGTGGCGACTCTGTACACCAATATCGGCGTTGTCGAGTATAAGGCTCTCTTCCTCTACAACCCGACTACGATTAGTTCCTTTACTGGCAGAAGTTTTTCTGACTACGCTTCTTGCCTCCAGGGCGCTAATCACGTAACTCACTAGTACTAAAACAATAGCAAAAATCCGGGGCGAGGCTTTCACCTCGCCCCGGAAGTTAATCAATTCCAGAACTTTATTCAAACAAGCGGTGATTTGCGGATAAAGATAGATAATATGGCACGTTTTACCATATTAGAATAGTTAGAAAATACCTGGTTTGTAATTACTGAATAAGGTATGCTAGAATAATATGATTTTAATGTCCCTCACTTAATCTGGAGAAACAAAAAGCAGCCTTACATTCCAGATTAGTTGAGGCCCATTAAAAACCCAGATAGATAAGGATATTTATAATGGTACGTTTTATTATCATCAGACTTCTTCAGTGTATCGTCGCATTTTTTGGAATTCTTATCATTACATTTTTATTATTACGCGTTTCCGGAGACCCTGCAGCGCTGTTGGCCTCTCCAAATTTTTCACCCGAACAAGTTCAAGCTATTAGAGTTGAATTGGGGTTAGATAAATCGTGGGGTGAACAACTTGGTATTTACTTAAATCAAGTGGCACATGGTAATCTGGGCGAATCGTTGCTACAGAAGAAGCCTGTTATAACCAAGATAGGAGACGCCCTACCGAATACGCTCAAGCTAATGGTCCCATCCTTTGTATTGGCAATGATATTAGCTTTTATACTAGGTGTATTGGCAGCTACTTATCGCGATTCATGGTGGGATAACATAGTTAAGTTCCTTGCCGTATTGGGCCAGGCTTTACCTGGCTTCTGGGTGGCGATTATGGCTGTTTTGATATTTTCCGTTCAATTGCAGTGGCTGCCAGTCGCTGGTATGGATACGCCAGCCAATTACATCCTGCCGGTAAGTACGATAGTTTTCTTTACCATGCCTGGTATGATGCGTCTGGTGCGTTCTACCATGCTGGACGTCCTGGATAGCGAATATATTAAAATGGCGCGTATTAAGGGCCTACCGGAAAGAACCGTAATCTGGAAACATGCTTTAAGAAACGCGCTGATATCGCCGCTAACCATTATCGGTATGTTGCTACCCGGCGTGGTTACCGGCGCCGTGATTACCGAGCAGATTTTCAACTGGCCCGGCATGGGCAGACTGCTGGTTGAGGCGACATTCGCACGTGACTTCCCAGTGGTTCAGGCGGTAGTTATCATCACAGCAATTCTCGTACTGGGGATTAATTTACTGATAGATATTTCTTATGCGTGGGTCGACCCGCAAATCAGGTTTCAAAGGACGTAACGGATGTTAAGCACATTACCGACCGCCAAAACTAAAACCAAGAAGCAATACCGCGGCGTTACCCGAGTCACTCGGGTAATCCAGAAGCTTGCTTTTTGGGTTCCGCTCATTATCATGATAGCGATGATAATTTTGGCGATATTCGCCAATTTTATCGCACCGCATGACCCCAATCTCCCGAAAATTACCGATAGATATACGCCGCCCGTTTTTATGGAAGGCGGTAAAAGTGAATACTTACTTGGCACCGACCAGATTGGGCGTGATATTTTAAGCCGTCTTATCTATGGCGCCAGAGTTTCGCTTAGTGTCTCATTATTAGTCATACTTATTACTGCCGCTATCGGAACGATGCTAGGGATTGCGGCCGGATATAGCGGAGGGCGTGCCGATGCTATTATTATGAGAGTAGTGGACATGGCTTTATCCTTCCCAGGTCTATTACTGGCTATGTTGCTGGCTGTCGCTATCGGGCCGGGTTTTACGACGGTGGTACTCGCCCTATCAATACTCGGTTGGGCAGGTTATGCCCGCATGATTCGCGGTGAAGCGTTGCGTATATCCCAATCCGACTTCGTCGCGCAGGCACGTGTCAACGGCGCATCTGGTTGGCGTATTATGACCAGACACATTTTCCCCAATATCATTAACTCGCTGATTGTCCTTATGACTCTACAGGTTGGTATGATGATTCTGGCAGAAGCCGGATTAAGCTACCTCGGTCTCGGCATTACCGTGCCGACGCCTTCATGGGGCGCGATGGTATCTGACGGCAGAGCCAATCTTGACAACGCCTGGTGGATATCGTTGTTCCCCGGTGTCTGTATCGGCTTGGTAGTGCTATCCGGTAACTTCCTTGGCGACTGGATTCGTGATAAACTTGACCCGAGGTTGAGACAATTATGAGCAATAATAATATGGTACTTCAAGTCGAAGATTTACATACCTCTTTCTTTACGAAGATGGGTGAGGTCAAGGCAGTTGACGGCATCAGTTTTCACGTAAGGGAAAGAGAGACTTTCGGCATCGTCGGTGAGTCCGGCTGCGGCAAATCGGTTACCGGCCTTTCAATAATGCGTCTTCTCCCGGAACCATCCGGACAAATTGTCAGCGGCAAGATAATCCTTGAAGGGAAAAATCTCGTCGAGCTTAGCAAGAAGCACATGAGAGCCTACCGGGGCAAGGTGGTATCGATGATTCTGCAAGACCCGATGACATCGCTTAATCCCGTTTACACCATCGGCGACCAGGTGGGTGAAGCCGTGCGCATGCACCAGGACCTCCCCGAAAATATGGTTGAAGCGGAAGTAATTGACGTACTCCGGCTGCTTAGAATTCCGGCGCCAGAAGTACGCCTCAAAGAATATCCCTTCCAGCTTAGCGGCGGTATGAAACAAAGAGTGGTCGGCGCCATTGCCATGTCCTGCCGGCCGCGTCTTTTAATTGCCGATGAGCCAACCACTGCTCTCGATGCGACGATTCAGGCACAATACATTGCCTTATTTGAAGATATCCAGGAAAAAACCAATGTCGCGATTATATTCATCACTCACGACTTCGGCGTTGTTGCCAGGATATGCGATAGAGTAGGCGTGATGTACGCCGGAAAGATTATTGAAACAGCTCCTACACGTGACATCTTTAAGAATCCCAAACACCCATATACCATCGCGTTGATAAAATCGGTGCCTCAACTGGACAAAAAAGATGACCGGTTGTTCTCTATTGAAGGGCAACCACCGTCAATGATGAATTTACCTAAAGGATGTCGTTTCTGCCCCCGTTGCCACGTTGCCCTCGATATCTGCAAGGAGCAAGAACCACCCGAGGTAAAAATAAGTGAAAATCGCTCTGTATCTTGCTGGAGGGTAAAGTAAACAATGGCATCTAAGATTTTGCTTGAAGCTAAAGATATCGTCAAACACTACCCTGTTACCAGAGGTTTATTGCAGCGCACCGTAGGCTGGGTGAGAGCCCTCGATGGCGTCTCTTTCAGCGTTGAGCACGGTAAATCTTTAAGCATTGTAGGCGAATCAGGCGCCGGTAAGACAACCATCGCCAGGCAGATATTACTACTGGAAAAATTAACTTCCGGGTCGATTTTTTTTGAAGGCCAAGACCTGAATAAAATGACCCCGGCGGAAATAAAAGCGGTATATAGGCCAAAGGTTCACTATGTCCAGCAGAATCCCTGGAGTTCCATGAACCCGAGGATGCGCGTCAGAGATGTTGTCGGCGAACCGCTTTTCGTCAATACCAAGCAATCGAAAAAGAAAGTATACGAAGAAGTTGGCACACTACTGGAACAGGTAGGCATCGGGGCAGAAGGCATGAACCGCTATCCGCATGAATTCAGCGGCGGTCAGCGTCAGCGTATCGCTGTGGCGCGCGCCCTGGCATTAAATCCCAGTCTACTGGTGCTCGATGAACCTGTATCCGCCCTGGACGTATCCATTCGCGCCCAAATTATGAACCTGTTTAAAGACCTGCAAGATAAATTCAACCTTGCCTTTATCGTTATTGCGCATAACCTGGCAACGGTACGGTATATGAGCCACACTGTGGCAATTATGTACCTTGGTCAGCTGGTGGAATACGGAGATTCAGAGGCTTTATTCGAACACCCGCTGCACCCCTACACCAGGGCTCTGATATCCGCCTCGCAGTTAACCTTGCCCGAAGATTCCGAAGGAAAAGCGAAGCAGATTATTTTAACCGGCGAAATGCCTTCACCGCTAAATCCGCCCCCGGGATGCCGCTTCCACACCCGCTGCTCCGAAGCCAGCGATAAGTGCTCCAGGGATGTACCGGAAATGCATAAGATTGGCAAGCAGCAGGTTAAATGCCATCATTACGACTAAACGCGTAACTCCGGCAATAACTTGAATTCCCTTTTAAAAACAATGAGGAATTGTTTTTTATACTTTTAGCGTGCGCCCGCACCGCGTGCAATAAATACTGTCCTGGTCATAACCCGGCGGGACTTTCCATTTGGCGCCGCAAGGGCAATCCACAATCTTGTATTGGTTCAGCTTCAGCATCATATCCGAAACTTCACGGCTGCGCGCTGCTTTTTCCGCTAACGCCATTTCACCCGGTACCGATGGCGACGCCTGGCGCATGGCTACTGCTCCAACTGCGCCCACCGTAGCTTTAGAAATTACTCCACTGCCGCCGCTGTGTATTTTCTTATAGGCGTTATCGTAATCCACGAAAGAGGCGCCGCCAGCCATTGCGCGTAAAATGCGTACCCTTTCCGAGATGGGGGGATGCGTCGAGGTAAGGTCGGAAAGCTTCACGCCTTCTTTATTTAGCGGGTTGGCGATATACATCGGCGCAGTTGCCTGGTTGGCGGACTTTAGTTGATGCGTGGAACCGCCAATCTTTTCCAAGGCTGATGCCAGGCCTTCCGGGTAGCGGGTATAAAGCGCCGAAGAAGCATCGGCCAGGTATTCACGCTTGCGGGAGATGGCATAGTAGATGAGCTGCGCCAGGATGGGCGCCAGTATCATTAGAACCAGACCGACGACCAGAATTATAACCTGGGCGCCGCCGCCTCCGTCACGTGAGGAATAGCGCCTGCCGGCGCCGGCCATACCGCCGAAAATCAGGAACCGCGACGCGTACCAGGACAGAATCACAATTGTCCCCAGCATTACACTGACGAGGGACATCAGGAGGACGTCGCGGTTTTTAATATGCGATATTTCATGCCCTATTACGCCCTGCAGCTCATCGCGATTAAGCTTTTGCAGCAAGCCGGAGGTAATGGCCACTGACGCTTTACTCGGGTCGCGGCCGGTGGCAAAGGCATTCAGGGCGGGGTCGTCGATGATATAAACATCGGGAACTTTTTCCAGCCCGGAGGCTATTTTCATTTCTTCAACGACGTTATAGAGTCGCGGGGCATCAGAAGGACCGACTTTTTTCGCGCCCGACATGCCCAACAGGATGCTGTCGCCCTGGAAATAGGCAATCAGGCTCATGAATCCCCAAACGACCAAGGCAACAATCAGCCCGCCGATGGCGCTATCGAAGAAGATTAGTCCCAGGAAATAGCCCAAGACTAAAAGTATTCCTGCAATAAGACCAAGCAGTACTACTGACCTAACT
>CAIWTG010000018.1 GCA_903915565.1 uncultured Chloroflexota bacterium | reverse complement strand
TTGGTACGCGTTTCTTGATAAAAGAGTGCTGACTTATGTTTTTATCAAATAAAAAAATACCGTTAATTGACTTAATAATTTTCCTCGTATATTATACTAATGTTACCACTTTGTAAAGAATGCCGACCGGCACATATTCAAGCCCAAAAATTAGAAAGAGTTAACCTACAACTATGTTAGAAACCAGTGAAGTCACCACCAAACAGCCTCCACTCCACAAAGAATGGACGGAGGGCCCGATTGTCAAAAACCTAATGCTGTTAGCCTGGCCGATGATTGTAATGGAAGCCACCTACATGGTCAGCCAGCTGCTGGACATGGTATGGGTGGGCAGGGCGGGCGCCGCGTCCATTGCCGGGCTGGGAATCGCCAACCTAGTGCTAATGATTGTTTCTACAGTAGATATGGGTTTGATATCCGGCTCCAGGGCGATGATTGCGCGGTTTATCGGGGAAAAGGACTATGAAGGCGCCCGTAAAGTGGCCGCGCAAACCTATATCATGGCAATCAGCTGGGGGTTGTTAGTGACCATCTTCGGCACGCTTTTTGCCGGCAACATTATAAGTCTCTTCGGCGTGGAGCCGGCGGTAGCAGCAGAAGGCGCAAAGTTCGCGCGGATATTCTTCGCCGGCTGGATGACGCTGGAGATACTCATCATGAGCCTTTACACCATGCAGTCGTCCGGCGATTCTTTCCGGCCGATGGTGATTGAGATTGGCATGCGGGTGGTGCATGTGATACTTAGCCCGTTATTGGTGCTGGGGCTCTGGATTTTCCCGCAGATGGGCATCAGCGGGGCGGCTTTAACTAACGTGATTTGTCAGGGTTTGGGAGCGGTAGCAGCGGTATGGCTGTTATTCAGCGGGCACACGCGCATCAAGTTATCGTGGCGGGATTTCCGTTTTGTTCCCAGCCTGGCCTGGCGGATGATAAAGATTGGCCTGCCCAGTCTGGTATCCATGCTGCAGGCTAACGTTTCCATGTTCGTTTTGACCTGGATTGTGATACCCTTTGGGACGGAGGCTTTAGCCGTCTACAGCATCGTGGGCAATATACAGGGTTTTCTTACCACGCCAAGCATAGGATTGGGCAACGCCGTCAGCGTGCTGGTGGGGCAGAACCTGGGCGCGAAAAAACCAGACCGAGCAGTCAAGAGCACGTTATACGGGGCGGGTATTTTACAGGCTTTTCTGATAACCTGCGGGATAATCATCCTCATCTGGGCGGAAAAAATCCTGGGGCTGTTTGACAACGACCCGGCACTGATAGCCATCGGCGCTTCGTTTTTAAGAATCGCCACTTTCGGTTATCTATTCATAGGAATCAACGCTGCATTATCTAACTGCATCAACGGCGCCGGTGATACCATGCCTAACATGCTGATAAACATCGGCATGACGTGGCTGGCGCAAATACCGCTAGCGTATCTGCTATCCCACTTTACGAGCCTCGGTTTTGAAGGAATCCGCTGGGCAATCGGCATCTCGATTGCGGTGGGTTGTGTTGCCTATTTTATCTATTTCCAAACCGGCAGATGGAAGCACAAGAAGGTATAACCGCCAATCTAGAATCCATAAAACTTGGTTATTTCATCCAGCGGTACGCGGCCGCGGTGTTCTTTATTTATCGGTTTGTCCCAGTCCGGGTAGCCGATGGCGATACCGAGAGCAATGAGCTTATCTTCCGGTATGCCCAGTTCCTTACGGATAATATCGGGATAGACGACGGCCATTGCCTGGGCGATAGTGCCCAACCCATAGTTAACCGCCAGGAGCATAATATTCTGCACCGCTGAACCGGAGTCGTAAAGCGACCAGGTGTTAACGCCTTTTTCCTGATAGACGAAGTTTTTATTGATGAGCAGGTAGATGCAGCACGGCGCGCCGTAATGACGCGCATTCATGGCGAACATAGCGTCAAAATCCGGCGACTCTTTGGCACGCGCCCGGTTTTCATTGGTCTGCATCGCTTTAATACGGGAGATATAAGGCTCGGGGAAGTCGTAAGGCCGGGCAACTTCGCTTTGGGAGTTTTGCATACCTTGCGGACCGCGTTTGACGAAGGCTTCCTGAATCGTCTTAAGCTGGCTGCCAGTCACAACGGCAAACTCCCAGGGCTGGGTATTCGCCCAGGAGGGCGCCCGCTGCGCCTGCTCGATGATTTTCTCTAGTATTTCTTTCTTAATGGGGTCGGTCTTATAAGCGCGGACACTTTTTCGTTCTTTAATGGCATCAATAACGTCCATGTAATTGTTCCTCCTTATTTCTGTCTCGCACTATTGCGATATATCTTTATAATTATTAGTATTTCCCCTGTGACAAGTCAAATGATGCGTTATCCTTTTTATGATTATTAGTAAACCTTTCAAGGTAATGTATTAAATGGTAATTACAAAAACAACATTCTGGCTATATTTTACGCTTTGTGATATTACAGCTTGTGACGTGTTTCTATTCCTTGACAGAAGTCCGGCTAAATGGTAGAAATAGTCCATATGTCTAGGAAAGTTTTCATTATTTGACATCGCGATGGAAGAATCAAAAAAGACTAACGAACAACTAATCAACGAGCTCAACAAGGCACGTCAACAGATTAAACATCTTGATGCCCGCATGGCACAATATCAAAGGGATGAAGAATACTCCAAGCAATGGCGAGACATTTTTACTTTAGTCTTCACCAGCCTCTCTATTCCTTTGTGTTTAGTGAATGTGGATAATTTCAAATTCACGCTGGTCAATGACGCTTTTGTCCAGTTCGTTGGTTATACCAGAGAAGAAATTATCGGTCATACGTACCAGGAACTAAACCTCTTCGTCAATCCCGATGAATTGAAAAACATGGACACCAGCCTCCAGTCGACCGGATTGCTATCTAATATCGAAATCAAATCCCGCATGAAAACAGGCGAAATTCGCACCGGCCTATTCTCCGCGGAAACCTTCGACCTAGAAGACACACATTATTTGCTTTTTCTTATCACCGATATCACCGACGTAAAGAAAATGGAAGCGTCCTTGATAGATTCCGAGAGCAAGTTGGCGGTAGCTTTCCGTTCCAGTCCCCATGCCCTCGTTATCGTTACCATGGGCGAAGGAAGATTTATAGAAATCAACGATAATGTTTGCCGCCTGACCGGCTACAGCCGTGAAGAGATAATCGGCCATACTATAGATGAACTGAAAATCTGGGACGACCAGAATTTCCGCACCAGGATGGCCAAAGCATTATGGGAAAAGGGGCGGATAACTAACGAGGAACTGGTGTGGCGCACGCGCAGTGGCGAGAAAATCAATATGATGCTGTCCGGTGAGATAGCCGATATCGGCGAGAAAAAATGCATCATCGCATCCATCGCCGATATTACATACTTAAAAAAGGTAGAACAGGAACTCCGCAAGTCCGAGGAAAGGTTCTTTAAAGCGTTCAACTCTACACCCGGTGTTTTAAGCATATCCAAAGTCGCCGACGGAACATTTTTAGAAATCAACGATAGCTTTACGCGCGTTTTCGAATATACCCGTCAAGAAACAATCGGGCATAAGTCACTGGAACTGAATTTGTGGGTTAACCCCGACGACCGGATAAACATGGTTCGCCAGCTAATGGAAACCGGGATAGTCAGGAACAAAGAATACCTTCATCGAACAAAGTCGGGCGATATACGCACGCTCCTCTTTTCCGCGGCATTAATCGAGTTTGACGGCGAACCATGCGCACTAGCAACGACGGTCGATATTACCGATTACAAACGCATGGAAGCAGAAGCCCGCGAAGCCGCCAATCTCCGAGAGCTGGATAGACTGCGGACAGAGCTTTTGGCTAATGTTTCTCATGAGCTGCGTACGCCGCTGGCGGGAATCAAAGGCTTTGCGACCATGCTGCTGGATTACGATAAGAAACTGACGGTCAAAGAAAAACGGGAATACCTGGAGACAATTGACGATAATACCGACCGCATGGTGGAGCTAATCGAACAGCTGCTGGAAATGTCGCGACTGGGCACCGGCATGCTTTCTATCAAAAAAGCTCCCACCGATGTCATCAGTCTGTGTCAAGCAATTGTAAGCGAAGCCCGGGTCAGGGCGCCAGAACATGTTTTTGCCCTGGATGTGCCGCCGCGACTGCCTGAAATGATTATTGATGATAAGCGCATCCATCAGGTACTGGATAATATCATTAACAATGCCGTGAAATATTCGAGTGCCGGCACTGAAATAAAAATCTCGGTACGGGCAGTCGATAAAGACATGCTCTTTTCCATCACCGACCACGGGGTCGGCATACCGGGAAAAGACCTGCCCAATCTCTTCCAGCGCATGTTCCATCCCGCACATCTGCAGAAAATGGGAACCGGCGGCGCCGGACTCGGCTTATCTATTTCCAAAGGGCTCATCGAGGCGCACGGCGGGAAAATCTGGATTGAAAGCAAGGAAGGCGTCGGCACTAAGTGTTATTTCACCCTGCCAATTGACGGCAAAGTTGAAAGCGTTGCGACGGAAACTCTGAAGTAAAAAAGGTTGAAACGCTAAAATTTGCCAACGAGGGTATCGTAGGTATCGGCCAGCGCCTGCGGAATTATTCTGGTATCACTTAGCACCGGCATAAAGTTATTATCGCCCTGCCAGCGCGGCACGATATGGCTGTGAAAATGGTCTTCAATGCCGGCGCCGGCAACCCTGCCTAGATTCGCCCCTATGTTAAAGCCACCGGGATTGAATACTTTTTTCAGCACGACGATGCTGCGGCTGACCAGGTCATAATGTTCGTTGCGTTCGGCTTCGGTCAGCAATTCAAGGCTGCCGAGATGGCGGTAAGGCGCAATTAACAAGTGACCGGGGTTATAGGGGTAGCTGTTAAGCATGATGAAGTTCTTCTTGCCGCGGTAGAGGATATAGTTTTTCTTATCCTGTTTTTCCTTGGGCAAGTCACACAAAATGCAGCCGGATGGTTTTGCCGACCGGATATATTCAATACGCCACGGCGCCCAAACATATTTCATAGAACTCTCTCCGTTATTTTCGCTCCTGTAATTCTAGTCGGTTGCCAAGCTACCCGTCAATAATGACTAAATAACCTGGTTCTCTTTATGCAATTTTAGTTCCTTTTTACTTCTGCCCAGCAGCTTCCCATAAACATAGTCGTTGTCTTGCCCGGGGGAAGGGGCGGCTATTTTATATTCAGGTTTAGTCGCCGACATTTTTATAGGGACGGCGTCAATCAGGGGCGTTTTAGAACTCTTTATTAAAAAGCCACGCGCTTTTAGTTGCGGGTCAAAAGCGAGGTCAACGGCGTCCTGAACAACGCCGGCTGCTACGCCGTTCTTCTGGAGTAGAGACATTACGGCCTGCGCCGTGTGCTGTTGCGTCCAGTCGGTTATCAGTTTATCCAGTTCATCCCGGTGCTTTAAACGACTCGATAACGTGTCGAATTTTTTATCGTCCTTCCAGGAGGGATTATCAATGGCTTTCTTTAGTCCGCCCCACTCCTCTTCGGTGAATACCGCTATGGCGCACCGGCATCCGTCCTGGCACGGGTAGACATTATGGGGGGTTGGTGGGGAGTCATTGCCTGCGGGCCTTAGTTTTTCGTTTGGCAGCATTTGCTTCATTATGTCAACTTCTGAAATATCTATATGCTGTCCCCTGCCGATTTGACGCCGCTGTTCTAAAGCTTCCAGCAGTTTCATAGAGGCATATAGCCCGGCCACATGGTCGGCGTAGGAAAAGCCGGGACCAAGCGGCGGCTGGCCGGGAAACGCGGTAAGACGCGTCAAGCCGGATAAGGCGTGGACGGTGGGGCCATAGCCGCTGTAATTGCTCTTCTGCCCCATGACCGACAGGCTTACCATGATGATGTCCGATTTCAGTTTTTTAAGATTAACGTAGTCAAGCCCCCAGTTAGCCATTACCCTAGGAGAAAAGTTTTCTATTACAACGTCGGAAATGGCGACCAGTTTTTTAACTAAGAAAATGCCTTCCGGCTTATTAAGATTCAAAGTAATCGAGAGTTTGTTGCGGTTCCAGGTATTATAGTAACCGCGGGCGAAAGCGTCGTCCTCCGCCGTCATGAGGGGCGACTGCACTTTAATGACCTCCGCCCCAAAGTCCGCCAGCAGCCGTGTGGCGTAAGGGCCAGCCAGCGCCCAGGTGAAGTCGAGGATGCGAATACCTTGTAATATTCCCATTAATGCTACTCTATGGCTTTGACCACCCTATCTATGTTATAATAATAATCTGAAATACGTTTAAGGACATATACATGACGAGCAAACAAGCTAAAAAAGCTAAACCGACTAAAGATCTTAAAACCTTCATGGAAAACATTAATAAAAAAGATGGGAAAAACGGCTTAAAAAAAGGGTAATCTTGCCGAGCAGCAACGGGAAACCTTAAAATCTCAAACTGAGGCCATGAAAAAGAACCAGGATTTGCCATTCTATAAGCCTGATGAATTGATCGTCAAGTTAAAAGAGGGCAAAACTTTAAATGATATCCATGAATTAAACCTTGCCAATAAAGTTATCTCTACAGACCAGATTTTTAAACCAGAGCCCAGCTTAGCAGATAACTTAAAATCCCTGCAGAATAAGCTTAAGGCTTTGGAGAGTAAGCATGAGAGCTGGTATTGGCAGCTGGATAAGAACTCTGCGGAATATAAAGCTTACCTAGCCAAGATTGAAAAAGAAAAAGGAGTTTTACAAAGCCAGATTCAAGGGGTCGAGGAGCTCTTAGAGCATATGAATGCCCGGCAAGCCAGGGCAGCGCAAGATACCGTAGTGCCCAATCTAGAGAATATCTACCTTTTAAAAATAGGCAACCAGGTTGACATATTAGCTCTTAGCCAGGCCTATAAAAATAATCCGGCTGTAGCTTATGCCCAGCCAAATTATTATTACCGAATTAATACTTTTCCCGATACGCTTCCCAATGATACTTATGTAGACCCGAATCAGGATAATCAGTGGGCTACAGGAGTATTTAAATCTATTCCGGGTTCCAGTCCAATGCCAGATATGTGGGGTTTAAAAACCATCAAAGCCGATAAAGCCTGGAAAATATCGCAAGGCAAGGGAGTAATTGTTGCGGTAGTGGATACCGGGCTTGATTATAACCATGCGGATATCTGGAATAATGTCTGGGTTAATCCGGCAGTGATTGGGGATACTAATGGCGATGGTTTAATCAATCTTGATGATTGCGATTTAAACCACGATAAGATTATAGAGCCAAATGAAATTAAGGACTTTATGTTTGGTTGGGATTTTAGCGGAAATGCTGCGGATGGGAATGCCGTAGCAGATAATGATCCTATGGATGATGCATTTTACCCTGATGGTTATGACGCAGGCACTGGCCATGGAACTCATGTTTCCGGGACCATTGCCGCTACCGGTAATAATAATGAAGGTATTATCGGCGTTGCTCCCCAAGCTAAAATTATGCCGGTTAAGGTATTTCCTAGCGCTTATGATGATGTTCTTATCCAGGCCATCAGGTTTGCCGTTGACCATGGAGCAGACGTGATCAATTGTTCTTGGGGCGGTATTTCCATAGGTGATGATGCCAGCTTGATAGAAGATGCGATGAATTATGCGATTTCTAAAGGCTGTGTAGTGGTAGTGGCGGCGGGAAATAATGATAATGATGTAGATTATTTTGCGCCGGCCAAATTTAATAATGTGATTATGATGTTGTTGTTGTTGATGCGGCCCCAACC
>CAIWTG010000017.1 GCA_903915565.1 uncultured Chloroflexota bacterium | reverse complement strand
CGTGGCTGCCGAAGACAGTCAAGAACATCGGGACTGCTATCGAATTGCTTAACGGCAAGGTCGAAGATGCAGATCACTCCAGGATCGCGGACTGGTTCGCCATCAGGGGCAGTGAAGGATTCGAGTTCGAGCAGAGAGCGAGCTTGATAGAGGGCATCATGTCAACCTACCCCTCGTCAACCGACATCATGTCAACCGAAGATAGGATCAATGCGGGGCTCAACATAGAAGGCAACCTGGCCGAGGAGATGGCATCATATTTATTCGACTACATACACGGTCTCGAGGCGTGCAGCAACGCGGCAGCCGGGCGGTATAGTTCTGCACTTGAAAACCTCTCGGCGCTCATGGCCGCAGACCTCGAAAACATCGACTTCTACAAGGCCCACGGCAGCATGAGGAACGCGTGGCTGAATTGATACTTCTGATCGATCCTGCTGTTTAACTGCAGAATCTGGGAATAACCAAGCTACTCTCCTTGCAGCTTCACTCACTCCGTCGATAAAAAGGAGCAGGCGGCGCGAGAATTAGTTTTGAAGCCGTCGTTCTCAGCGCAGTAGTATAAACGTATTATCCAGTCTTTGAGTCCGCAAGTACCCCCCCAAGTTCCTTCGCCAGCTTTATCGCTCTTTTACCTTTTTCTGTTGTCCTGTACGCTATCACCCTCCTCCCTGTCTTCGATCTTGTTACAACTTCCTCTATGACTTTTGCCGCGAGAAGCCTATCAAGTCTTTTGGTGACTGTTGCCGAGCTTAGTTTCCTCCCCTTGATCGATATATCTGTAAAATCATTGAAGTGTTTGGGCTTATTGCTATCGGCCAGTTGCAGCATCTCCAGAAATCCCCTTTTCATTACCATGCTAATACATTGAAGCGTCGTATATATAACACTTTAGTTTATAAAATTTATTTTTAAAACATTATTTTTTGTTGGTAATAAAGTATTCTGCAACAAAACAAAGTAATATATACTTTAATATATACAATTTATCCGATAGAGGGTAATCACATGAAGATAAAAGCAGGGCATGGGATAGGGCTGTTGGCAACGGTGGTCTTGATTGCATTGATAGTACTATTTGTTCTGCCGCTGACTGGTGGCTTGCTGTACTCGCTCATGGTGAACACCGTGGTCGGATTCATCGTTATATTCCTGGTGAACGCGCTCTTCGGTCTGGGCATAAAGTACGATCTGCTCGTACTCGTCTTTGTCGCGATATTCGGGTTGCTTGCGGTGGCCATCCTTATAATATTGAACCTGCTGGGCTACAAGAGATAACGTGAAGATATGTTGCTGGCTATAACCATGGGTTCTGTTGCATCTGAGATAGTGGTCATAGCGGCAATCATGGTTGTGCTGTTCATCATCCTCAAATTCGGGAATGTGATACTCGGCCTCATACTGAACAGCGTACTGGGCCTGATCGCCATATACTTGGTAAATGTTCTCTTCAACCTGGGGATAGCGTACAACCTGCTTACGTTGATCGTGGTCGCGATATTCGGATTGCCCGCAGTGGCAGTCATAATAATACTGAAATTGATAGGGATTTCGATCTGATATGCTTAATTGGTGAAAACGATGCGTGAAAAAGGAGGGAAAATTTACGGTGTCTCGGCAAAGTTGGTATACTCCGGCATCGCGATAGTACTGATAGCGGCATTGGTATTGGGCGTCTCGGCCATCATCAACAACGGCCCGATAACGCCGCTGTTAGGTATGGGCAACAACGCGCAGGGGTACACCCCAGGCATTTTCACCGTTGCAATAAGCCAAAACTCCGGATACAACTGGACTCTCGTAACCGTTAGATTCGTACCTGCAAACACCGTCTACTCTGAAGGAGTGCCAAACCTTTCGTGGGCACCGCCGCAAGTGGTCAATGTAACCG
>CAIWTG010000016.1 GCA_903915565.1 uncultured Chloroflexota bacterium | reverse complement strand
TAAACGGGCACGTCCGTTCTTTTAATTTTTACCGGAGGCCTTGGCGCCGGCGTTATCTGGGCGCGGAAGCCGCACTGGAAGCACCGCTGCCCCTCGCCCACCGCTCCGTCTTCGGTCAGTCCCGTTTCCACTTCAATAAAATTATCTACGACTTTTTCCGCTGACAGGTGCGGCATTTCTACGCGTTTCTGCTTGGCGAAGTCTTCGTCGGTGATGCCCGCGCACATGCCGATTCTTCTGTCGTTAGTCAACACTTCTTCGATGTTGCCGCTGCCGCCGAGGTATTTATCCATCGCGCTGGCCGCCTTACGCCCCGCCGCAATCGCCTCGATGACCGATGCCGGCCCGGTGACGGCGTCGCCCCCCGCCCAGACCCCCTTCCGGCTGGTCTCCAGTGTTTTGGAATCTGTCGTAATGGTATTATTCCGGCCCGTCTTAATTTTGAAGTCGGCCGGTATTTCCGGTACCTGCCCGATAGCGCCGATTATCAAGTCGTATTCTACGTCGTATTCGCTGCCTTTAATCGGCATCGGGCGCCGTCGGCCGCTCGCGTCCGGCTCGCCGAGTTCCATGCGGTTGCAGGTTAGTGTTAGTTTTCCGTTTTTCTGACTCACCTTCACGTGCCCGGTGAGGAAGTCGATATGGATATTTTCTTCCAGCGCCGCCTCAACTTCTTCCGGGCTGGCCGGCATCTCGGCCCGCGTCCGGCGGTAGATGATGTGGACGTCTTTCACTCCGAGCCGTAAAGCCACCCGGGCGCCGTCAATCGCCACGTTGCCGCCCCCGATGACTGCCACCTTTTTACCTACGTCCACCTTTTTCCCCAGGTTGACGTCTCTTAAGAAGGAAGCCCCGTCATAAACCCCCGGCAGATTATCCCCCTCCACGCCCAGAGGCTGGCCTCGGTGTGCCCCTAACCCCAAAAATACGGCATCGAAACCTTTATCAAATAATCCATCGACGGATTCAATTTTAGTGTTTAGTTTAATGTCGACTCCGGCTTCTTTGATGATGTCAATCTCGCCGTCGAGCACCTCGGGCGGCAGGCGGTAATCCGGTATGCCCACCCGCATCATACCCCCGGCTTTAGAGAATTGTTCAAAAACGGTGACGGTATGGCCAGCTTTAGCCAGGTAATATCCTGCCGTTAGCCCCGCCGGCCCCGACCCCACAATGGCGACTTTTTTACCGGTGGGTGGGAGCTTGGTGGCGTTCTTTTTCCATAGCCCTTTATCCCTGTCCGCCACAAACCGTTTCAGGAATTTTATCGAAATCGGCTCGTTTAGTGCGCTGCGTCGGCAGGCTTCCTCGCAGGGGTGGATACAGACCCGTCCCAGCGTTCCCGGGAAGGGCACTTTCTCCCTGACAATCGCCAGCGCTTCCTGATATTTCCCCTCGCCGGTAAGGTAGACGTAGAGCGGTATATTGATACTGGCCGGGCAGGCGTGCCGGCAGGGTATTGCCGTCTCCATCCAGTTTTTATCGGGCTTAAAAGCGGCTGCAGTGTCCATCAGCGCCCCTGTAGGGCAAACCTGGACGCACGCGCCGCAAAAGCGGCAGCCGGAATCCTGCAGCGGCCGGTCGAAGGCTGTGCCGACGAGCGTATCGTGCCCGTGGTTCGACCAGCCAATCGCCCCGATGCCCCGCACGTCCTGGCACATCTGCACGCAGCGCCCGCAGAGTACGCACAGATTATAATCTCGCTGGATGAGCGGTTCGCGGTCGAAATCAACCGGTAATTTTTTATAATTGTAGGGCAACGTTAATTCCTCGCCGATGCCGATATAGTCCACCAGGTTCTGCAGCTCGCACTGGTGATTTTTAGGACAGCTCACGCAGCGTTCCGTTACCGCCACCTCGCGCAGACAGATATCGTTGGGACTGCACCTTTCCCGCCGGTTGCAGGTGAGGCAGGCGTTAGGGTGCTCGGTGAGGATAAGCTCTAAAAATGCCCGGCGCAACTCCTGCAGCTCGTCCGACTTCGTGGTTACCTTCATACCGTCGGTGGCTGGCGTTGTGCAGGCGGTCGGCAGCCCGCGCATATTCTCAATCTCCACGATGCAGAGCCGGCAGCCGCCGTAGGGCTGTAAATCGGGGTGGTAGCAAAGGGTGGGTATATAAATTCCGGCGCGCTGTGCTGCCTGTAGCACTGTGGCGCCGCTATCGACTTCAATTGGGTTGCCGTCAATGGTGAGTTTGATTTTATCAGTCATGAACGTCAAAAAAGCTATCCCCGCCCCCAGCGGAAATAGCTACCTCCCGATTTTAGTTTTACCGGTGAATCTTGCCTGCATCTTTTAAACTTTAACATTTTTCCCGCCGATTATTCAAGATTTACTACCTTCCTATTTTCCTCTCCCCTCCGCGGGAGAGGATTAAGGTGAGGGGTATAAAATGACATCGTCTCCCTTTCGTAAAGGGAGATGGAGACGGATTTTACCCTCCCCCTTGCCCCCGCAAATAATTAATAACTAATAACTAATTACTAATTACCAACTACACATTTGACCTGCCCATCCGCCTCCATATAAAATATCAATCATGGACAATCCAAAACCCAATCGTAAAACCACCACCCTGACCGACGGTAAAATCCTCCTTAGGCCCCTCCGCAAGAGCGACCTGAAAGAGTTGCACGCCGCCGTTTCCGAGTCTATTAAAGAAATTAGTCCCTGGCTGCCCTTTGCCCACGAAGGCTACGCCATTAAAGAAACCAGAGAATGGCTGAACAAGACCGGCCATGATTGGAAAAAGGGCTTTTCGTACAACTTTGTTATCTGTGACGCTGTCGGCGGCGCTGTGATTGGCGGCTGTGGTCTCAACGGGCCTATCCATCTTATGCACCATGCCAACCTCGGCTACTGGGTGCGCACCAGCCGCATCGGGCAGGGCGTCGCGCCCGCAGCCACGCGTCTTTTAGCAAAATGGGGCTTTGACGTTTTAAAGCTCAACCGCATTGAGGTGGTCGTCGCTGTAGGGAACGAAAAAAGTCTGCGGGCGGCGGCTAAATCGGGTGCCCAACGTGAGGGTATTTTAAGAAACCGCCTGTTTATGCATGAGAAAGCTCATGACGCTGTCATGCACTCTCTCGTCCCCGACGACTTTAAGACTTAGTCATTTTTCCGTCGGTGTTTTCTTCGATTTTTTCCTCAACCGGCTGTAGCGCTTTCTTGCGGCGCTTGATTAACATCCGCACTAGGAAAGTTACTAGATAAATCACTGCTAATATACCCAGGGAGAGCAGAAACATATAAGGCC
>CAIWTG010000015.1 GCA_903915565.1 uncultured Chloroflexota bacterium | reverse complement strand
AGGTGATTCTCAATTACTTTATCGGTTAGTGGAGCCAACTCAAGATTTAGGCAGGCACTACATTTTGCTGCGGGTTTTTGGCATAAAGCTGGATTCCACTCGTTTAAGCATACCAGTGTGTAACCAGTCTTAAGCGTTTGCTTACTCTGCTAAAACTTGGCTATACATCTTCCCGTCCGCGGAACAACGAGCGATATAAACTTATTTTTTCAGAAAATGAAGATTCATTATTAATGGATGAATGATGAACCTCGTCTATATCAGAATACAAAATGGGAGCCTGCGGATTGCTGATTACGTTGTGGTGATGCTCATGCCCATTTTGAGCTGCTTGAATGAGGAAACGATTTTCGACCAAAAAGGCGATCTCGCTCAGCAGTGATCTTCTTTAACTCATGGCGCAGTCGTTCGAGTTCATCGCCACCACTAATAACCATGTTCGCTCACTGAAAAAACCGCTAGGAAGCTTTGGTTCGCTTATTTTCTAATGCTCTAGTAAGCTGGTAGTCAGTTTCCATATTCAGCCAGAACCTTGCCGGAATTTCCGGTATTACTTCCTCAAGCTGCAAAGCGGTCTCAGCGGTAATCGACTTTTTCCCATTGATTATTTCATTGATTGCGTTAAGCGGCCGTCCCATTCGTTTGGACAGTTCTTTTTGAGAGATACTTCTTGCTTCAATCTCCTCCGCAAGATACTCACCCGGAGGGATAGCAACGTCGGAGTAAGCATCAGTTTTAGTTATGTTAGTTACCATGGTAATCCTCCACATCTATAATGAGTACTTTTTCTTCGGTAACCTTTTCTATAATCAGAATGACAGATTGATATACCCAACCCAGAATTTGGAGACCGCTGCTCTACCAACTGAGCTACACCCCTGTGCCAAGAGAAATAATAGTGTATTATAACATGCCAGCGCAAGACTTAAGTGGTAAGTGATGTTTATGTTATACTGGTTTAGTTATGCCGGAAAACAGCATCTTTATCACTAAAGCCTTCGTTAAAGACGCCCCCGAAATATTAAAACTCCAGAAACTGGCTTACTTGAGTGAGGCAGCCCTTTATAACGATTATTCTATTCCCCCCTTAACCCAGACGCTGACCGAAACCCGCGAGGACTTTGAAAACTATATTATTCTTAAAGCCACCAGCGATGGCGTTATTGTTGGGTCGGTAAGGGGTCAGTTGACGGAGGATAACTCTTGCTATATCGGGCGTCTGATGGTTCACCCGGATTTCCAAAAACGCGGTATCGGCAGTCGCTTGTTGCAGGCAATCCAGGACGAGTTCAAACAGGTTAAAAGATATATACTGGCTACCGGTCAGGCTAGTGTTGATAACATACGGCTTTATAATAAACTCGGCTTCAATCAATACGACACCGAACATATGAATGATAAAGTCACCATTGTGCATCTGGAAAAGATAAATAAAGAAAAAAAAGAAATATAAGTCTGCTAGATACAAGTTAAAAATCTTACTAACAACCGCTTGACATCTGTCCCCTATTGTAGTATCTATTAGTTACTAGTTTGTTTACCCTATTTAAATCATGGTAATATATTAGTAGAATCATCTGTGTGGAGGTTCTTGTGAAAACAAGAGGATATGTGGTTCTAACTCTTCAATTCCACAAGCAAGGTACGCGGTGGGCAGGTCAATGCGATGAGCTTGGTACGGCTACATTCGGGCGTTCTTTACCAGAAGCTGACCAAAGGCTGAAAGAAGCGGTATTATTGCACCTAAATACTCTAGAAGGTGTTGGCGAAAGGGAACGTTTCTTTAAGGAAAATAACATCCAACTGCATCTAGAAAAACCTCGGGATAGCATCACGGTTAGTCTGCCAATAAATCGTGAGATTTTTGTTGAATCGCTGGTTCAACCAATTCCATCATTAAGTGCATCATAATATTATAAGCCATACTTATCAATTAGCCTAAATAAACCCTCTTTACCTATACTCATTTGTTTTGACCCGATTATTGCTGAAAGTGTGCCTTCATCAAGTTCTGCTCGGCTATCCGGTATTACTGTTACTCTAGTGCGGTCAGTAAATTTCTTAGCCAAAGCTACCCCGTGCGTAGCGCGGTGTTTAATAATCCACCCATCTTTATCAGCTGTTTGCCCCTTATCCTGGGAAGTTTTCTATCAGGACTCACGTCATCAGTTTAGCTGGAATTTAGTTTACTTAGCAACTGTATTTAAAGGCAAATAACTATTTGGTAAAATAAAGAGAAAACTGTTTTAGATATATCGAAATATAACATATGTTATTTTACTATCTATAAATTTTCATAAACCCTCACCTATTTTTGATTATTTTCTTTCAAATTCTTCATTTATCATTGTTCTTGGCTATTAACCCCCTTTACCCCCCCACCCCTTTTCTGTTATAATAATCTGAAACATCCGTAAAGGAGTTTAATTTGAACCTTTAAGCCTGTCCCGTGAGGCCGGCAAGGGGAATCAACCGGATAACCGCACCTTTGACCTCTTGCCGTTTAAAGCAAGGGGTTTTTTTTATGTCTGAAAAAATCGTCATGACCGCGGAGGATATCCGCCGCACCATTGCCCGCATTGCCCATGAAATTATCGAACACAATAAAGACGTCAGCCAATTATTGCTGATAGGGCTGCACACCCGCGGCGTGCCGCTGGCCAAACACCTGGCAGAAAACATTGAGCTTTACGAAAAATCCAGACCATCCGTCGGATCGCTGGACTTCTCCCTCTACCGCGACGACGTTGATAATCCGGTAATCAAAAAAGTCCAATGCACGGACATCCCTGCCGAAATTAATGACAAGTCCGTGGTGCTGGTTGATGATGTGCTTTATACCGGCCGCAGCGTCCGCGCCGCCATGGACGCCCTGGTTGACCTGGGTCGCCCCCGCTCCATCCAGCTGGCGGTGCTCATCGACCGGGGTCACCGCGAGATGCCCATCCGCGCCGACTATGTCGGTAAAAATATCCCCTCCGCCCGCCACGAAGAAATCCAGGTGCGCCTTAAAGAAACTGACGGGCGTGATGAAGTAGCCATTATCAATCTTAGCGATAATAAGATAGAGGTCCCGTCTCAAATGGGGAAGGAGAAGCTGCCGTGAACCTAAAGAACAGAAACCTGGTAACCATTGACGACCTCTCCAACGGCGAAATGCTCGGGCTGTTCAAACTCGCCAACGAGATGTCCGACAACATGGAAAAACAGCTCGACGTCTGCAAAGGGAAAATCATGGCCAGCCTCTTCTTCGAACCAAGCACCCGTACCAGGTTATCTTTCGAAGCCGCCATGCACCGCCTCGGCGGCAGCGTTATCACCGCATCGGACGTTGGCGCCAGTTCGCTGGCTAAAGGCGAAAGTATCTCCGATACCGCTAAAATCGTCGGCAGTTACGCCGACATTATCGTTATCCGCCATCCCTGGGAATGAGCGGCTAAAGTGGTGGCGGATTACGCCGGCATACCGGTTATCAACGCCGGCGACGGCGGCCACCAGCATCCCACCCAAACCCTCCTCGACCTCTATACAATTATTAAAGAACGCCAGGATATTAAAGGGTTAAAAATAGCCCTCTGGGGCGACTTAAAATATGGCCGCACCACGCACTCCCTCATCTTTGCCCTGGCCAGGTTCGGGGCGAATATCCTGTTCTGCCCCAGCCATGGTCTTGAAGTGCCGGACCACGTCCTTAAAAAACTGGTGACCGAATACGGCGGTGAGGTGGAAAGCTTAAGGAATATCGCCGGCACGGTGGATGATAATCGCTTCTCCATCGACGCCATTTATACCACACCAAATTCCCCTCATCAGCTGGCGATGATGCCCGATTTAGGCATGCAGGTCGAGCTAAAGGGCGGTGTGGATGCGCTCTACGTTACCCGGCCCCAAAAAGAAAGATTCACCGAGAAAGAACGCGGCCAAAACATTGAACCTATCACGGTGGATAAAAAGCTGCTGCAGGACAAAGTCTTTAAGAAAACGATAGTCATGCACCCCCTGCCCCGCGTTAATGAGATGTCTCACGAAATTGACGGCGATAAACGGAGTATGTACTTTAAGCAGGCAGCTGGCGGCGTGCCGGTCAGAATGGCTCTGCTCGCGGCTTTCCTCGGCGCTAAGGAAATTGACGTGCAGGATGTAGCGTCTCCTTCGCCTCCCGTTTACCCGCAATATCAGCAGGAGCCGCGCCCCACCTGCCCCAATCCCCGGTGCGTCTCGATACAGGCAACGGAAACGAAATATCTTAAATCCGAATTTAAAATAGTGAACACCGAGCCCCTGACATTGCGGTGCGTCTACTGCGAACACGGCTTCGAGCCGAAGTTCGTGGCGAGCACCGATTGGCACGAGCATAAGCTGGACACGAAAAAATATCACAGAGCGGACAGTCACTGGGCGAAACAAATCCACCCGGAAAACCTGATTGTCTTTAGCTCGGAGGAAGAAGCGCAGTCGCTCGGCTTTAAGCCCGACCACTCAATTGGAGGCCATCAGTAAAAATGCCGGATTCACTGCTCATCCGCAGGGGGCGCGTTATCGACCCCTCGCAGGATATTGATAAGACCGCCGATGTTTTAATTAAAGACCAGAAAATTTTATGGATTGGGACGGACAAGCCCCCCGTGGACGATTACGCTGTGCTTGACGCCTCCGGACTGATTGTTTGCCCGGGGTTTATTGACCTGCACTGCCATTTACGCCAGCCCGGCTATGAAGCTAAGGAAACTATTGCCTCCGGCACCTGGGCGGCGGCGCGGGGCGGCTTTACCACCGTCTGCTGTATGCCCAACACCAATCCACCGCTGGACAGCGGCGACATGTTGAATTACGTCCGTACCGTGGCATTTCATGAAGGCATTATCAGGGTCTTTCCCATCGGCTGTATATCCGTCGGTCGTAAAGGAGAGGAGCTCGCCGACCTTAATGAAATGGAAATGAACGGGGCGGTGGCTTTCAGTGACGACGGCTCGCCGGTGAAGAATGCCGACGTCATGCGACGCGCTTTAGAGTATAGCCGCGACTTTAAGCGACCTATCATTGACCACTGCGAGGATTTAGCCCTGGCCAAAGACGGGCAGGTTAACGAAGGGGTCGTTTCTTTAGAGATGGGGTTAAAGGGAATACCGGCTGCCGCCGAAGAGTCAATGGTCAAAAGGGACATTGACCTGGCTAAAGAAACCGGCGGCCATGTCCACATCGCCCATGTCAGCACCGCCGGCTCCGCCGACCTTATCCGCGCCGCCAAAGAAGACGGCGTCCACGTTACCGCCGAGGTTACGCCCCACCACCTCACCCTCACCGAGGATGACGTAATAAAATACGGCACTTTAGCCAAGGTCAACCCGCCGCTAAGAACTAAAGCGGACACCATCGCTCTGCTGCGGGCTTTGAACGATAGCGTTATCGACATTGTTGCCACCGACCACGCGCCCCATACCAAAGCCGATAAAGCCTGCGTCTTTGATAAAGCCGCCTTCGGCATTAGCGGGTTGGAAACAGCGCTGGGGTCTTTAGTGAGCCTTATCTTAAAAAGCGAGCTGACCCTTAACAACATGATTGCCGCTCTGACGATGGGCCCGGCGCGGGTGCTGGGTTACGCTAAGCTGGGTACTTTAGAGACCGGCGCTCCGGCGGACGTCTGTATCTTCGACCTGCATAAAGAGTGGACGGTGGACGTTGAGAAATTCGGCTCCAAGGGCAAGAACACGCCACTGGCTGGCCAGACGCTTAAGGGCAAGGTCATGTCTACCATCTATATGGGCCGTCCAGTCTATATGGACGACGCGATGAAGATAGGGTAAGGATATGGTGAAAAGAAAAATGGAAAAATTCTTTTCAAACTCTTGGCGGTTAATAATACCTGTCGTTTTAGTTCTTGCACTGGGGTTTATCTGTGGGATTCCGGTATTGATGACTATCAGGCAAACAGAACCGGAACCAATGACATCAGGCAATAACCCATCAAACACTCTAGTGGTAAGTCAAAAGCACATGTGGCAACTGAATCTTAATGATGCCCTGCTCAATAAACTTTATACGGGGGCTTATAACACAGCCTTATTGGAAATCTCAGATGCCAAACTAAATGAATTTGATATTGACGTCTTACCCTATTCGCTCTCATCTAAAGTCAAGGTCACTTATTGTTTCTACTCAAAATCGGCAGACAGAGAGTTGGATTATGTTTTTTATGATAACTTAAGGATGGTTTTAGAGCGGGATATATCGGGCATCGCTATTGTGAATAAAGTGACTTTTGATACCTTCCCCTGGATAACAAACAAAGACTGGATGCTCTTTATCAGGAACGCATACGAAAGCATAGGACCACTGACTCCTGATAATGTCACCGGATATTTAGTCTGGGTAGTCAATTCGCCAACACCCACCTGGCATATAAATATCAATGATAGCGTTAACTGGCATTGGACTCTCTTTAAATGGGACGGCCAGGGAGACCCTGTTTTCGTCAAACAATTTGGCGAAGATGTTACAATAAGTCAATTGACATATTATCCATAGTTTTTAAAACAGGAGTAATCATGCACCAAACTAAATCAAAGATAATCTCCGCCGTAGAAGCCATAAAGGGGGTTTACCTCTTCCGCCTCGACGTCCCGGAAATTGCTCAATCCGCTAAACCCGGCCAGTTCGTCATGGTCCGCTGCGCTAAAGAGACCATTTTGCCCCGCCCCTTCAGCGTCTATAGCGTTGATGGTAACGATATTTCTTTACTCATCAACGTGGTAGGTAAAGGCACGGGGTGGCTCTCCAAAAAGAAAAAGGGCGACGTGCTGGACGTCTTTGGGCCACTGGGCAACGGCTTTACCATTAACCCCGATTCCCAGAACCTCCTGCTGGTGGCGGGGGGCATGGGCATCGCACCTCTGCGCTTTTTAGCCGAGGCGGCGGCGGGTCAGGGCAAGACCATCACCATCATCAACGGCGCGCAATCTAAAGAATGCCTTTTGCCGGTCAACGCGCCCCAGTCCCTATATAATAAAGGTATGCTGCCCGCCAGCTTCCAGTGCCTTAACGCTACCGACGACGGCTCCGAGGGCTTTAAAGGTTTCGCCACCCAGCTTATCCCCCACTACCTGAAAAATATCCACCAGATCTTTGCCTGCGGTCCGGTGGCGATGTATCAAACGATGTCAAAGATGCCGGAGTTAAAGGGCAAAAACGTCCAGCTCTCCCTGGAAAAAATGATGGGT
>CAIWTG010000014.1 GCA_903915565.1 uncultured Chloroflexota bacterium | reverse complement strand
TCATCTAAAGGCGGGCGCGGCAGCACCCAGACGCATTCCATATAAAATGCGCCGGGTACATTGTTGTTATCCATATAAAGGACGCGGCCGCCCTTGCCTTTGCCCGCTTCGGTTACCGGCGGATTCCATGGAGCTTCGACTTTAGGGTGCTGCAGGGTATCGACTATATACTTGCCATATTTTGTGGTTGCCATAAACGTCCTCCAAAAAAGAAAGCCCCCCAGTTTTTTCGGGGGGCTTATCTTAAGTTGTTACTAATCCCACTTCTTGCCGATGCCGGTGCCGCACGGCTCTTCGATGGTAAAGAATATCGGCTTGGTGATGTTTTTAAAGGTCAACGGGCCGACTTCCAGTCCCGCCGGGATGAACATACAGCCGCTCTTTTTTATGGAGTGCTTTTCCCCGCCGATGTAGACTTCTATCTCGGCGCAGAGGTCGCGGATGTTGTCGTAATTAAAGGAGTAAAACCCAAAGTATCGGTCGTACTTCTGGGTGTTGGCGTCCATGAGTTTCTGCTCTTTAGGGCCGCCGGGCAGCAGCCAGATATTATCGCACCCGAACTCTGCTCCCTTGACCGTGTTCTGGTCGATGTGGGCTATATGCCGCGTTGTTTTTGGGTCAACGTGCATGTAGGCAGGGAATTTTAAATCGGATTTGTCCTTGGTTACAAAGTAGTTTTCGTATTTCTTCGCCATTAGCGTTTCCTTTCTCTCGTTAATCCTACGGGGCTAAATATAAGTGCTGCCGGGGCCGATAGTATAGTGGAAGAAGGGCTTATCCATACGGTGGATGCGCAGCGGGCAATGGGTCATATTGGTCGGGATGTAAACGCAGAAGCTCTTGGTGAAAATGTATTTTTCGTCTTCCAGCCAGAACTCCACCTCGCCGTTAAGCTCCTCCGGGTGGTCGAAATCCGTCCCGAAGAACGAGAGCAGTTCCGGGAAAGGATGCGCATGCGGCGGCACACCTGCTCCGCCGGGTCTTTTGGCTGCCGCTTCCATTTGCTCTTTAGTTAGCACCGGGCGCGGCCGCTGGTTGGGGAAGGTGTTCGGCCACTGCCACGTCATCTCGGAATAAAACGCGTCGGGTATTACCGTAGCGTCCGTCCAGACGGCATGCTGCAGTCCGCGGTGATAGCCGTCCCAGGGTCCGTCCCCGAGCATATCGCGTTCCCATTCGCGGTAAACCGGCAGGGGGATGCCCGGTTTGAATTCCGTGCAGATATACTTGTCGTATTTTGCCATAAATTTTCCTTTCTGATTACGAAAATAGTATCACTTTGTTACGATATATCGCTTGATTTTATAACTCTTTTAAGGCGGGTGTCAATTCATTCATTACATATGCGTTCTGATGCCGTCTTTAGTCATCACTCCCACAAAGTCGCCGGGCAATACCACAAACTCGCCCTGCAGCTCTTTTTTAACCGCCGCCCAATGTCCCCCGGGCTCTTTATCCAGAGGCACTCCCTGCGCTATCATCGCCTGCCTGACCAATTTGCCGTTCAACTCGCGCGGTGTAACGTTATCTTTTTTGCACAATGACGCAGCAATGGCGGCAGCCTGGCCGGTACTCATTGAGGGCGCAATAACGCGTACGGCGGCGATAGCGTGAAACTCCGCTGATACGCACCTGCCAGCCACCAATAGATTGTCAATTTTCAACGGCACCAGGGAACGGTACGGTATCTCGCAATAATCCAGCGGATTCACCCGGGCTTCATACTTGCCCTTCGGTATCCCGAAAGGGTGCATTTCCTCGGAACACTCGGCGGGACGGCAGACGGCCGGAGCTTTAGGTTCGTCCAGGTGAATATGCCGCATGAACCCGATTCTGGCGCTGGTAGGGTGGTGGGTATCAAAGAACTCCGGGAATTGGGCAACCGCGTCCTCGAACTTAACCGCGCAGGCGACGTCTTCGTCCTTCAAAATGTATTCACCCACAATGCGCCGTGAATCGCGCACGCCGTGTAGATTCGCCACGCCGGTGAGGCGGGCTTTTTCAAATCCCGGGACGTATTTTCTAAAAAACTTTTCCATCCAGGCAATCTGCTGATGCTGCTCTATTATCTGCCGCGTGAGGTCTTCGGCATCTGTATTATGTGTCTTAAAGCTGTGGGTAGTCATCACGCACATATCGGCGTCCTCCGGTTTAGTCCGGGGCACCGGGTACATTAATGCTGTAGGGAAGACGAATGCCGGCAGGTCGCCGTTTTTGACGGCTTCATCCTCAAGCTCGCTGATTAACGAGAACTTGGTTCGCACTTTATTCACGGCGGCTTGTTTAGCCATCCATACCCGGTTGGCCTCGCCGTAGGCGACCATGTTTACGTTAGCCATTCTGAAAGCCAGTGTAGTGGACATGTTATAGCCCCCGAACTCCGGGCTGCCGACTTCATAGGGTACGCCGGCATAAGCGGCTAAATCGGCGTCACCGGTAGCGTCTATAAACATGCCGGCGGATATTGCCATTTGCCCGGATTTTGTGTGGCAGATGACCTCTTTTATCTTTTTATTTTTCGTTACCGCGCCGATGACGTACGCCCCGTAGAGTATCTTTGCCCCGGCTTCCAGCAGCATGGTTTCCAGCATGAACTTGCCCTTTTCGGGATCTATGGACGACTGGTGGGGCCGACGCACTAAATCGCCGTCGGCGTCCAGCCTGTCCAGCCACTCCTTGCAGTTGCCGTCAATCAGTCCGGCTACGCCTGTGACATAGCCGTTAGTTGCCAATCCACCCAGCGAAATCTGACTTTCCAGTATTAACGTTTTGAGGCCGCTGCGGGCGGCCGATAATGCGGCGGACACGCCGGCTACCCCACCCCCCGCCACGACCACATCCATATCATATTTCTTCGTTTTTATCATAATGGTAACCT
>CAIWTG010000013.1 GCA_903915565.1 uncultured Chloroflexota bacterium | reverse complement strand
CCGGTATACTGCATCGTAAAATAGTAAATACCATATATCGTGGCGCGGTTCTTGGACGGAGTTTGCCCCATGATAAAGACCTCGGTCACCGGCCTCCGGATGGCGTTATTGACGCCCATGATGAAGAGCAGCAAGAAGAACCAGAAATCGAGCGTGGTAGTGCTATGCAGCCAGAAAATCAGTAACCCGCTAACTATGCCGGTAACGATTATTACCCTGACCGACCCGATTCGGTCGGAAATCCAGCCGCCGATAACGGTACCGCCGACAATCGCCGGGAGGAAAGACACCGACATAATCCACGTCACCGAGGTATCCGTCGCCCCGAGTTTATCAACGATGAATAAGCTCATTAACGCCTGGACCGACATGCCGGCGCCGCCGCCGACAACCATCTGGATGAGGTATGCCCAGAGACGTCGTTTATAGCCGGGCTGGGGAGGTTTTTCCTCGGCGAGTCTCTGTTTGGCGGCATGAACGTGGATGAGCCCGCCGCGCTTGGTTAAATAAATAAAGAAAATAATGCCGAATATCGCTGTGGGGATAGATAATATAATAAACGGGCCGCGGAAACCCATTGAAGGCCACAGCACCATCACGCCGCCGGCAATCAACGGGGCGATAAAGAAGCTGGCATTGCCCCCCACCAGGTGTAAACCAAGGGCTCGGCCCCGCTTTTCCGGCTCCACGGCAGAAAGTATCATGGGGGTAGAAGCGGGGTGATAGCCAGCAGTCATAAAACCCATGACGACCAGGAAAACCATGAACATGATATATGAGTTGGACAGGCCGGTAAGGAGACCGCCTATCGCCACGCCCAATGTACCTATAGTAAGGAGAATCGTTGGGCCGACTTTATCCACCATACGGCCGGCGGGTATATTACCTGCGCCGCTGGAGAAGGCATAAACCGTGGTGACCAGCATCGCCTGGAAGTTGTTTAAGCCGAAGGCGGTACGGATAGAAGGCAGTAGCGGACTGGGCAAAGCCGTCAGCAGGTGATGGCCAAAGTGCGCCATGACGAACCACGGCAGGCCCTGCCTCATAAATGACTTGGGCTTTTGATCGGTGGTAACGTCTTTAGAACTTGTCGATTGTGTAATCGGTCTATCCTTTCAACCTGGCTAAAAAGCAATAGAAAATTATGCGATGACTAAAAATTTCGTGGCGTTATATCGCGTTATGATGTTAATTTACCATCATTATATTATTTTTTTTTATCAAAATACAAATCACTTTACGGGGCGCTCCTTGCCATAATATAACAAATATTGATATAATGACGATATATCGTCGGCACAATATGGAGGTTGGTATGTTTCATCGACCCTTCTTTCACTTCGAGCGGCAGTCGCGCCTCTTTGAAAAAGGCGACCTAAAATATGTTATTCTTAACCTCCTGAAAGATAAACCCAGTCATGGTTATGAAATCATCCGCGCTATGGAAGACCACTTTCACGGTTTTTATACCCCCAGCGCCGGCAGTGTTTACCCCACCCTGCAAATGTTGGACGACATAGGCTACGTCAGCGTCTCGGAACATGACGGTAAAAAAGTCTACACTATTACCGAAGAAGGTAAAAAGTTCCTTAAAGAACAGCAGGAAATGATTGAGAAAATAGAATGCCAGATGAAAGACTGGTGGGGACCCCGCGATATCAGCGATTTCCACGATACTATCCACGAGCTGAAAACTCTCGGGCGCATCGTCGGCAGCCAGGCATGTAATCTCGGCCCGGAAAAGTGGGCTAAGATTAAAGACGTGGTTTCCCAGGCCCGCCACGATGTTGAAAAGATGCTGGAAAAAGAGTAATCCTTTTCTTACCGGTAAAAAACTGGAGCCAGCGATAGGACTTGAACCTACGACCCGCGGTTTACGAAACCGCTGCTCTACCACTGAGCTACGCTGGCTTGCTAATACCTCCGCCCAACCCTTCCACCTTCATGTGTCACGCTTTCTTTCAATTATATGGTGATACGTCTTTATTGTAAAGATTTTCCTGTTTTTTAGCCTTTTTTGCCATATTTTTTTGCCTCGTAAACTACTTCCCCATAAATCACTTGACAAGTATGTCGTATAGTTGTATCATTCTGCCAAATTCACTTATTTTGACGATTTATTTTCTTTTGTCAAGTTGTGGTGAGTTTTCTCTGTGTGAGGTAAAAAGTGGCTTTGGCCACTAATTATAAATAGTCATAAAGCCAGAGGAGGTGATGCGTGTCCGGATAAAGATAATTTTGAAAATTCAACTTAAATTCTTTTAAGGAGTGAAAGGAAAAGATGAAAAAAATATTATTTGCATTTTTGGCCATACTAATGATACTAAGCATCGTTCTTGCCGGATGTGGCCAAAGCGCCATAAGCAAACCGGGCGGTGGTAAAGAGGGCGGGCGAATCCAGTTTACTACTTCCGCCAACATCGCCGATATCGGTGACCCAACCGGGTCCGCCGGACCTGGTGACGCCGCAATCACCTGGTGTTCTGTTGAACCTCTCCTTATCGTCGATAAAACCGGCGCACTTCAACCGTGGCTGGCAGAGAGTTACGAAATAGCTGCAGACAAAACTTCTATGACATTTCATCTTCGACAGGGAATCTCATATACTGATGGGACTCCCTTCAATGCCGATGCCGTGAAGTATAACTGTGATAGGGAAATCGCCAGCCTTATGTGGCCTAACATGAAAGGTTGGAAAGACTGCATCATTATCGATAACTACACCGTTAAACTAAACTTCGCCAACGGGTTTGACTGGGTAGCGGCAAAAGCTCTTGCCGGCTGGTGGAGCGCCTTGATGTATGACCCAACCGCTTTAAAGAACAATACTCCTGAATATAACAAGACCCATGTAGTTGGCACCGGCCCCTTCATCCAGACGGGGTATGAGCCCAACCTCAAAGTTACCTTCGACACCAACCCCAATTATTGGAGAGGCAAGCCTTACGTCGAGGGCGTCGACTTCAGCGTTATTACCGACTCGAACGTTGCCCTCATGGCCTACAAATCCGGGCAGATTGACATGGCAGGCATTAACACACAAGACGCCCAAGGTGTTCTCGATGCAGGTTTTACAATTCTAAAAAGTATGGATATGGTCTTTAACATGTGCCTGTTACCCTCCAGCGGGAACCCGGATTCCATCCTCAAAGATATTAATATTCGCCGTGCTGTTGAGTCTGCCATTGACAAACAAAAGCTAGTTGATACATTGACTTACGGTTATGGCACAGTCACCAACCAGGGGTTCTGTCTCGACCCATACGCGGATACTACTACCAAAGGCTATCCTTTTAGTCTTACTGCGGCTACGGATTACATGACCCAAGCCGGTCATCCTAGTGGCTTTGAAACCACTTTGTACATGGTGCAGGGCGGCCCTGATGATGTCCCCATGGCGATTAAGGGTATGCTTACCAAAGCCAATATCACGTTGAACATTCAGAAAATCGGCTACCTGCAGTTAGTACAAATGATTGGCGGCGGCGGTACAGGCTGGGATGGGTACATCTGGATGTACGGATTCCCAGGTCTCCAGGTTGACCCGGCCAGTACCCTGAAGAATGGCCCGCTGAATGCCATTCCTTCGGCGAACAGTTCTACCGGGTGGCAGGTCACCACTTGGATAAGTTGCGACCAGCCCAAAGAACTCTGTGACTTAGCTTTGCAGGGCTCTCAAGAAGCCGACGCTGCGAAGAGAATCCCGATTTATCAGCAAATCTCCCGCTTAACAACTGATAAATACTGCCAGTGGAGCTATCTATACTACGTACCCAGCCTTGTCTCTATCGCCCCAAGGCTTCATGGCGGTTCTTACGGACAGTACACGGAATTCTTATGGTATACTTACGCCTGGATAGAATAACAAATAAAAACACCGCATAACGTAAGCGGTCAGAAAATAAGATACGGGTCGCGAAATTCGCGGCCCGTATTTTTTTATCCAATCTGAATATCGTTGAGTTTAAACGCGGATGCAAGCTACGTAATGCCCGTTCCCTACATCGCGCAGCGGCGGCCGCATCTGACTGCATTCCGCTATCGCCAATGAGCACCTTGGATGGAAATGGCACCCCGGCGGCGGATTGACCGGGCTGGGCACCTCACCCTTTAACACGATGCGCATGCGTGTCCTCTCTGCAACCGGGTCGGGTATCGGTATGGCGGATAACAAGGCCTTGGTATATGGGTGGAGAGGATTTTCATAAAGCTCGCTGGAATCCGTCAGTTCCATAATGCGCCCCAGATACATCACCGCCACACGGTCGCTGATGTGCTGCACTACCGCCAGGTCATGGGCGATAAAGAGATAGGTTAAACCCAGTTTTTGCTGCAGTTCTTCCAGCAGGTTGATTATCTGTGCTTGGATTGACACATCGAGCGCCGATATAGGCTCATCGCAAACAATCAACGAAGGATTGCAGGCCAAAGCACGCGCTATGCCGATACGTTGCCGCTGACCTCCACTGAACTCATGGGGGACACGGTCCATCATGCTGGGGTCAAGGCCAACAATTTTAAATAATTCAGTCACTCTATCTTTCAACGCTTTACCAGTAGCCATACGGTGTACTTTTAAAGGGTCGCCGACGATGCTCCCGGCGCTTTGCCTCGGGTTTAACGAACCAAATGGGTCTTGAAAAATTACTCCCATATCCCGGCGATGTTCTATAATTTTCCGCTCCGGCACTTTCGAAATATCAACGCCGGTAAAGATAATACTCCCGTCAGTGGGCTGATATAGACGAAGAATACATCGGCCGGTGGTGGTCTTACCGCAACCGCTTTCCCCTACCAACCCGAGCGTTTCATGTTTCCTAATCTCAAAACTGATGTCGTCTACGGCTCTAACATCTCCGATTTTCCGCCGCAGCAACCCTCGGGTAATGGGGAAATACATCTTTAAGTTTTTCACTTCCATTATCATGTCATTTGTTGATGTTTTCATTATTTCCCCTTTATATCCACATAACATGAAATATAGTGATCTTTACCCACCGACCGCAGCTCCGGCCACGGTTCTTTGGCGCACCTTCCTATTTTTGCTGTGCATCTGGGCAAAAAAGCGCAGGTAGGCGGCATATTAATTAAGTTCGGCGGTAGGCCATATATGGGTATTAGTTTCCTCTCCCCGTGTCTTTCACCCAGCTTGGGAACGCTATTTAGCAACCCGATGGTGTAAGGATGTTTCGGTTGAGCAAAAATACTTTCGGCAGGACCTGATTCTATAATACGCCCGGCATACATCACGTAAATCCTCTGGGCGTACCGAGCTACCACACCCAGGTTATGTGTTACAATAACCAGCGACGTATCCAAACGCGTGACGAGGTCTTTCATCAGCTCCAGCAGCTGCGCTTGCGTCGTAACATCAACCGCCGTAGTCGGTTCATCGGCAAAAATTATCATGGGGTTGCAGGATATCGCCATGGCAATCATTACCCTTTGACGCATACCGCCGCTGAACATATGGGGGTAATCATCGATGCGTTTGGCGGCATCAGGCACACCCACCATTTTAAGTAGCTCGATAGCTCTTTCTCTAGCGGCTGCTTTATCCATGTCCAGATGCAACTCCAGCGTTTCCGTCAGCTGGCGTTCAATTGTCAGTACCGGGTTCAGTGAAGTCATCGGCTCCTGGAATATCATCGTTATCTTGCTGCCGCGGAGAGCGCGCATTTCCGGTCCGTTAGGCTGATATTTCAGTAAATCCTTCCCTTCAAATATTACCTTGCCGCCGGCTTTTTCGCCGGGTGGAGAAGTAATCAACTGCATCACCGATAATATGCTTACTGATTTGCCGCAGCCGCTTTCCCCTACCAGCCCGACGATTTCACCCTGGTTTATGTGGAAGGAGACACCGTCCGCTGCTTTAACCAGACCGTATTCTGTGTGGAAATATGTTTTTAAATCTTGTACATCCAATAAAGCCATAATATCACCTGCTAAAAAATATCGTATTTTCTAGAGGACACCCCTTAATCTCGGGTCGATAGCATCCCTGATGCCATCGCCGACCATATTAAAACCGAATACCAGTAACATAATGGCAACACCGGGGATTAAGGAAAGCAGCGGGTTTGTCATTAAGAAACGCTGCCCGTCCATAACCATGTTTCCCCAGGAAGGTGTGGGTGCCTGTACGCCGATTCCAAGGAAGCTCAAACCCGCTTCTCCCATGACAACGCCGCCTATACCCATCGTAAGTCCAACAATTAACGGAGGAAAAGCGTTGGGGAATATCTGCGTTAGCATGATACGCCAGTTGCTCATACCTACCGCACGAGCCGCCATTATGTAATCATTCTGTTTTACACTTAATGCCTGACCGCACATCATACGGGCCATGCCTGGAATGCTGCCGAATCCAAGGGCAAACACTACAATCCAGATGCCGCCCCCCTTTAACATACCGGCAATAAGCATCATCAATATAATACTGGGCAAGGACATCAATACATCGGTGAGTCTCATGATGACGGTGAACACCCACCCGCCGTAGTGAGCTGCGGCCAAACCCATGAGTGCGCCGATGATGGCTGAAGCAAAGACCGCGGAAAAACCGATTAATAGCGATATTTGAGCCCCATATATAATACGACTAAGCATATCCCTGCCAAGCTGGTCTGTACCTAACCAATGGTCGGCAGAAGGGGGTTGAAGTCTATGGTCTAAGTCATTTTCGATAGGATCGTAAGGAGCTATCACCTGGGCAAAAATCGCCGTTAGAACGATAATTGCTACGATAATAAACCCTATGAGATACAATTTTCGCCCGAAAAATATCCTGGCGAATCTACGCCACTCGCTGGTGCGCGGGGGGGCCGCTGTCGCCCCCATCGCATCAACACTTCCGATTGATACTTTTGGTTTCTCGGCCATTTTGGTCTCCTTACGAATATCTAATCCTGGGATCGAGCCAGCCCCAAGCAATATCGACTATCAAGTTGGAAAAGATAACGATGGCGCCGAATATCAGCGTAGTTGCTTGGACTATCTGATAGTCATAATCAAAAATCGCCTGGGTCATCAACCTGCCCATACCAGGAATACTGAACACCGTCTCGATAAACACTGAACCGCCCAGAATCATGCCTAAAGTGCCGCCGAGCGCGGTGACCACCGGAATCATCGCGTTCTTCAGCTGATGCCTAACCACGATGACTCTTTCGCGCAAGCCTTTTGCCCAGGCGGTACGAACATATTCCTTCCCCATCACCTCAAGCATGCAAGACCGCGTCAGACGGGCCATTCCAGCGATGCCCCCAAGTGTCACAGATGCGACTGGTAGTACTACATAAGTGCAGCTTTTCCAGAAGTTATCCCATGGAGCAACCCAGCCGAACATGGGGAACCACCCCAGCTTATAGGCAAAAACGTAAATCAACAGGATTCCCAGCCAGAAAACTGGTATAGTCATCCCAATATTCGCGATGGTAGTAAGGGTATTATCCAGCCAAGTGCCCCGTCTTAAAGCACAATAAATCCCTACCAAAATACCGCCGAACGTACCGAATATAAACATCAAAATGCCAATATACGCCGTTCTTGGTAATACATCCTTAATAAGGCCGCTTATTGGCTGTTGTATTACTAATGATTCGCCTAAATCCCCCCTGAAAACTTTGGATATCCAGTCCCAATACTGCACCGGCAAGGGTCTGTCTAAACCCAATTTTACCAGCATAGCATCATGCTGTTCGGGGGTCATGATATTCTGTTGTCCGGTGCCGGTGAAATTGGCCATATATCTCATCACCGGGTCACCGGGTAATAGACGAACGAGTAAGAATACCATCATGGTGACCAGGATAAGAGTCATAAAACCGAGTAAAATCCGGCGTATGATATAAGTTGTCATGTTTACTCTCCCTTAACCATTGTTGGATATCTTACATCAATCAACCTATACTCAAAAAAATGCTTTAACCGCTCGCGTTAGTAATTTTGTCTGGCTCTAGATTTTCTTTGCCGTTATGCTACATGAATAAATCGGCTCGGTAACTAAAATTTAACATGAGAGCCACTAGTTACTATCTTTATTTTTTCAGGT
>CAIWTG010000012.1 GCA_903915565.1 uncultured Chloroflexota bacterium | reverse complement strand
CGATGCCGTAAATCAACCCGTACCTTGATTCATCTTTAATAAGGTATTTCTCGGTATTCTTTAAAAATTCGATAGAATTGGGGTAGTACTTTACTTTCATTCTTGTCTCCACTAAAGTATAATGCGAAAAACATTATTATAATCGAGTTTCATGAAGGAGGTCAAACATGGCAACACTGGAAGAACTACAAAAGAGAATACAGAGGCTGGAAGACATTAAGCAGATAGAAAAGCTGCAGCGGATTTACGGCTATTACCGCGATTATGAAGAGTGGGAAAAAGTAGTCGACCTTTTCAGCGATAATGCCGAGTCCGTGGAAGAGTGCGACTATGGCGTCTATAAGGGCAAAGCAGGGGTAAAGCGATATTACATAGACTTGATTAAGGGCGGCAAGGACGCTAAGCCGAGGCCCGGCTACATGTCCATTGGCATGCAAATCCAGGGGGTGGTTACAGTAGACCCCGACGGTAAGAACGCTAAAGGACGCTGGTACGGCTTCTTCGTAGAAGCCCGCCCCACTTTGACGCTGCATGATGGTGAGTTGCGGCAGCTCTGGGCACACGGCATTTATGAGAACGAATATGTTAAAGAAAACGGCAAATGGCTGATCAGCAAACTCCATTTCTTTCTCAATTTCCGCACGCCATATGAAGACGGCTGGCTGAAGACGCCGGTGGTCGGACACAGCGGGCCGAGTATGGAAGTAAAGCCGGACGCCCCGCCAACTACCTGGCGACCCTATCCCTTTGGCTATCATTTCCCCGTGCACTTTAAGCATCCCATCACCGGCAAATAAGCGAGGCAACTATTTATGAACCTGGTGCAATTGGAAAAACAAGTAACCTTGCAGGAAGACATCCAGGAAATTGAAAACCTGCAAAAAATGTACGGCTATTACTTTGATAACGGGATGTATCAAGAGGTAATGGACCTTTTCTCGGAAAATGTGGAGTCGGTGGAAATTACCGACCATGGCGTCTTTAAGGGCAGGGATTCGGTAATGCGTATGTATAGCGGGATGGTAGGTATGCCCCGCCCCGGCTGGACGTTCTTTGAAGTCATGCAGTCGCAGGGGGTTATCGAGGTTGCCCCGGACGGTAAAACAGCCACCGGACGCTGGTATACGCCATCGTTTGAATGCCGGCCCTTCGGCGGGATAAAGAAGCAGACCTGGCAGTTTGGCGTTTATGATAATGTTTATGTGAAGGAAAACGGGCACTGGTACTTTAAAAAGCTGCACTGGAACCTCATCTACTGGACGTCTTTTGAGAGGGGCTTTTTAAAAATTCCCAAGTTATCCGATACTCCCTTCCCCCACGCCGACGCCCCCGCTACCGCTTATCATCCATATCCCTCCGGTTATCATGTGCCCTATCCCTTTAAACACCCTGTTACCGGCAAATAAAACCAAGAGGTGCAAGATGAATATAGAAGAATTAGAAAAACAGGTGCAACTCCAAGAGGACATTCAGGAGATTGAGCATTTACAAAAGAAATACGGCTATTACTTTGACAATAATATGTGGCAGGAGATAGTGGACCTATTTTCCGATAACGCGGAATCGGTGGAGATTGCCGACCACGGCGTACTTTACGGCAAAAAAGGCGTGGAGCATATCTATCAGGACATCATCGGGGGGAGGGGCAGGCCGGGGCCGAAACAGGGCTGGGTGGCGTTCATCGTGATGCAGATTGGCGGGGTGGTGGACGTGGCGCCGGACGGCAAGACGGCAAAGGGGCGTTTCCAGACCTGGCTCTTCGAGGCCAAGCCCTACGGCGCGTATGCGAGGCAAGAATACCTGCACGGCTATTACGAGAACAAGTACGTCAAGGAAAATGGTAAATGGCTATTCAGCAAGCTGCACTGGAACGACACTTTCTGCTCTCCGGTGGAAGATGGCTGGCTGAACCTGCCGTTAATGGGCTGGATGCCTTTACCAGATGCCGACGAACCGCCGTCCGCTTTCCACCCCTATCCATACCACCGGGGCAACGTGCCGTACCACTTTAAGCACCCTGTCACGGAGAAGTAGATTATTTGTCTAAAGCCAGTTTGATGTAAGCTGCCACAGCAACAGCTGCCGTAGCCACGCGTAAAACGGTATCGCCTAAAGAGACGGGAGTGAAACCGTTATGTAAAGCAAGTTCAATCTCGGATGAGGTAAAGTCACCCTCGGGACCGATTAGCACGATGACGTTTTTAGGTTTAGCTTTGCCCAATACATCTTTAATTAATCTACGCTCGCCGGTTAGGTGCGGTATTAGCTTTAGATCATAATTCAGCGAATCTGCCACTACTTTTTTAAAGGCGGTCACCGGGTCTATTACCGGAATATCACTGCGCTGGCACTGCCGGGTGGAGCTCTGGGCGATTTTCTGCCATCGTTTTATTTTAGCTTCGGCTTTAACCTCATCAAGTTTCACCACCACCCTATCCGTCATCATAGGGATAATGCGCGCCGTTCCCAGTTGCGTCAGATAGTCAATAATGTCATCCATGTAGCTGCCTTTGGGCATGGCGCAGGCGATGGTGAGGGAAACCCTGCTGCTTTTTTGTTTTTTTAGCGGCGTCAATCTAAATACCGCCTGTTTTTTGTTGATGGCAGTGATTACGCCGTCGAACTCACGTCCTGTGCCGTCAAATATCACGACTGTATCGCCAGCCTTTAGACGCAGGACGTCTCTAAGGTGGTACAGCTGGGCGGCGTCGTCTAACGCGGCGGTGTAGCCCGGAATGTGGTTAACTAAAAAGCGATGCATATTTCAGATAATAGTCTTAACCATCGGCCAACGTCAACAGCGGCCGGCAATTTGACAACACTAAAAAATCAATGACATAATTGGTGCAAAATGTATCGCGATATAGCGATACAATTCCTCCATTAACATAATCTGAAGGAAGTCATTTATGCCTGAAAAAGACTTAACCAAGGGCAGTATCATCGGTAACCTGTGGTCATTTTCCTGGCCGATAACCGTCAGCACCACCGTCATGCTGATGGGCCCGATTATCGACATGATATGGATTGGGAAGCTGGGGCTGGCGGAAATTGGCGGCGTGGGCGTTTCCGGCATAATCGTCTCGTTAATCAACGCCTTAATCATGGGGCTTTTCACGGGACTGCGCGCTATGGTCGCCCGCTTTGTGGGCGCCGGCGATAAAAAACAGGCTAACCTCGTTGCCCAGCAAGCCCTTGTTATCAGCGCCGTGCTGTCGATAATCCTGGCGATTATAGGTGAACTATTTGCCACCCAAATCATGAGCATTTGGCAACTGGCGCCGGATGTTATTACGGCGGGCGCCACCTACATGCGCATCGAGCTCATCGGTATTTTCACCATGTCGTTCGGCTCGCTGGCGCAAAGCGTTATGCAGGCTTCCGGCGATTCGAAGACTCCGATGCGCATTATTGTCGGCGAGAGAATCCTCCATATTGTCTTATGCCCCTTCCTCATCTTCGGGTGGTGGATTTTCCCGCGGATGGGCGTCAGCGGCGCGGCGCTTAGCGGCGTCATCGCCCAGGGCATCGGCGGGGCGATATTGCTCTGGCTGCTTTTCCAGGGGAAGTCGCTACTCAAGCTCTCACTGCGCAACTTCAAGTTCGATACGGGCATTATCTGGCGGATGGTTAAAATCGGCATCCCGTCAGCTTTGGGCGGCATCCACCTGAATATCGGCAGCATCGTCTTCATGTATTTCATCTCGCCTTTCGGGACGCTGGCGGTTGACGGGCATAATATCGTTTCGCGGGTAGACATGTTCGTGATGCTGCCCGCCATCGGGCTCGGCTCGGCGGCGGGTATATTGGCGGCGCAAAATATCGGTGCCAAGCAGTACGACCGCTCCGCCAAAACGGCCTGGATATCTATTGGCTGGCTGACGGGAATCATGGCGATTTTTTCCGTTATCATCTGGTTCTTTGCGGGGAACATCATCGGTACTTTTACATCCGACCCCGACCTCATCGAACTCGCCAGCACCTTTCTTAAGATACAGATAGCCAGCTATATGTGCAACGGGTTGATGTTCGTGATGATGAACGTGATGAATTCCGTCGGCGACACCCTGATATCCTTTATCATTGACCTGGTGACGATGTGGGGCATCAGAGTGCCTTTGGCGATTTTATTACCCAAGCTGGCCGGCCTAGGAGTTTATGGCGTACGCTGGGCGCTGGTGGCGGATACGGTTTCTTCCGCGGTAATCTTCATCATCTATTTCCGCTCGGGGCGCTGGAAGCGGAAGAAGATATAGACCTCTCCCTAAAAAGCGATATAATGTATTTATGAGAAATTCTGGGTACTACCTGAGGCGGACAAAAATCGTTTGCACTATCGGGCCGGCGTCCGGCTATCCCGCGATGCTGCAGCGTCTGATAAAGTCCGGCATGGATGTTGCACGGTTCAACCTCTCCCATGGTACTTTGAAAGAACACGCCGCATATATTGAAAACGTTAGAACTATTAGTAAAAATATCGGCATTAATGTGTCCATACTTATCGACCTGCCGGGGCCCAAGTACCGCATCGGACGGTTGGCCGGAGGGCAGGTGACCCTAAAAAAGGGCAACCTGGTGCGACTCACGACCAAAGACATTGAAGGTAATGACGGGCTGCTGCCGGTCACATTGCCCAACCTCCTGCAAGACATTAACACCGGCGATACCGTTATCCTGGATGACGGTGCCATGCGGATGAAAGTCCAGGCCAAAGACAGGGACGGTGTGGATTGCCGCGTTATAACCGGCGGATTGCTACGTCAGGGACGCGGGCTGGTGGTACCAGGCATGAAAATATCCACTCCTTTCCTCACCGACCAGCTAAAAGAAGACCTGCTGTTCGCCATCAAGCAGCGACCGGATTATTTAGCACTTTCCTTTGTTACCAGCGCAGATGACATCGAAAGCGTTAAATCTATACTCAAGAAAAACAACGTCAGTATACCGATTATCGCCAAAATAGAACGCACGGAAGCCGTCAGTGCTTTCAACAGCATCCTTAATAACACAGAAGGTATTATGATTGCGCGGGGCGATCTCGGGGTAGAAATACCCCTACAAAAAGTTCCTATGATACAGAAAGACCTGATTAAAAAATGCAACCGCGCTGGTAAACCGGTGATTACTGCCACGGAAATGCTGGAATCCATGATTAACAAGATATCACCAACCCGCGCCGAGGCTACCGATGTCGCTAACGCCATCTTCGACGGTACTGACGCCGTCATGCTCTCCGCAGAAACATCCATTGGTAAATACCCTGTGCAGACCGTTAAGATGATGGCGGCCATCGCCCGAGAAGCAGAGAAGAAGCTTCCTTATGAACAAATCCTGGCTGAAAGGCGGTTGTGGCTGGAACGTGAAACTGATGAATTAATCAGCTACAACGCCTGCCAGACCGCTTACAGCCTGCGCGCGGCGGCGGTAGTAGCCTATACACAGTCCGGCAGCACCGCTATACGTATTTCCCATTACCGTCCTAATGTACCCATAATTGCGTTGACCCCGCAGAGTAAAATCATCGGTAAATTGTTGCTGTACTGGGGGGTTCGGCCCATCTTAACCGTCCAGCCGTCGTCATTCGAACAGTTTTTTTCTCTCGGCTCTAAAGTGTGCCAGGATTCAGGCATCGCCCAACCCGGCGACCTGATAATTATTGCCGCGGGTATACCGATGGGTAAAACCGGGGCAACTAACCTGCTAAAAGTGGAAAGAATCGGCGATGAAACCAAATAAAAACAGGGGGATTCACGATTAAGAAGAAAATAGAAGATGTTGATTATTCGAAGCAATAAAGATTGCCGTCCATGGAACCGACGTATAATAAACCATTAGCTACCGCCGGTGAGGATTCAATTTGCCCCCCGGTAGTATTATCCCAGAGCAAAGCGCCGGTGGTTCCATCAACAGCATAAAGATGCCCATCTAAACTGCCGACGTAAACAACTCCGCCAGCCACCGCCGGCGAAGAGATGACATCTCCGTTAGTATTGAATGTCCATTGAATTGTGTGATTAATCAAATCTACCGAGTATAAATTTTTTCCCGACCCCACATAAGCGTAGTCGCCGGCGATTGATGGTGAAGAAATAGACCGGACATTATTCCCCAGCGCCACACCCCAGAGAAAACCAGAGTTAGCAGAGGGTTTTGGCAGCAACCCGTAGCCATAAAGCGCGTTCCAGTACTCCCTTACTCTATTTTCCAGCCACCAGTTTCTGGCCGTGATATCCATTGCCATAAAAATACCAATGTTATCTACAAAATAGGCAACGTTATCTTTTATTGCCGCCGATGAGTAAACTGGCAAATTATCATAAAACTCTAATCGTGCAGCGCCGTTTTTGGCGTTGAAAGAATAGAAAATGTCATCTCCGGAACCAACGACAACGATACCTTTAGCCACCGCCGGCGAGGCAGTAATCACATATCCGGTGTCGGCGCGCCAGAGCTCCGAACCAGTGGCTGCATCGATGGCATAAAGGCTAAAGTCCTCACAGCCAACGTATACTACGCCGTCAGCCACCGCCGGTGACGAGGTCACAGCCAGACGCATTTGGTACGACCAGATTTTTTCGCCCGTGTCAGCATTCAGGGCATAAAGGTTACCATCATTAGAGCCGCAGTATAGTACACCGCCAACCACCGCCGGAGATGAATCTACCCAGCTGCCGGTATGAAAAGTCCAGATTTTTTCACCGCTAACCGCATCCAAAGCGTAAATGTTGCCGTCGCGAGAGCCAAAATATAACTTGCCATCGCAAACGGCCGGTGAGGAATGAACGGGACCGCCGGTGGAAAACGTCCATTTGAGCTTGCCCTGCGGCAGCGTGACGTTATCGCCGGCATTACCGGTATGCAGCAAGTCGCGGCGGAACATCGACCATTCATTATCCTGGGGGGCGGACTGGGCATCTTCCGAGACCTTAACAATCAGGTCGGTGCACTTGACCAGCGACATCATGGCAATCACCAGGCAGGCCAGCCCGATAATGCTTAAGGTGATTATCCAGCGGCGCTTTCTTATCTGCTTCCGGTTAGCTTCCAGTGTTTCACGTGTGTCAATCATGGTTCACCCTATAGAAAATGATATGCTGAATAAACGAATCAAGTCAATTTTGTGGGCGTAAATCGATGCCAGGGTTAAAGGGCTATAGAGTTTCTTTTTCGCTCAACTTTTAGATTTTACTAAGCGGCGCCACATCCAGGCTGTGTTCCCAGGGACTGCGGGAGACGTGCATTACCACATAAGTGCTGGTCCGGGTGATATCCGGGATATTGGCGATAACGTCTTTGACGAACACATCGAACTCACGGGGGGCGTGGAACATAAAAACCCCGATAATATCAAAATTGCCGGTGCACCCGCACAGGTAATAAACGTTGGGGCTTTTAATCAAGAGCTGTTCTACTTTTTCGGCAGTGCCGACTTTCACCTCAATGCACATGACGCACATAAAATTGAGCCCAAGCCGTTCCGGGTTGGGGATGGCGCTTATTTTCATGGCGCCGCTACTCACCAGGCTCTTGACCCGGTTGCGTACCGTTCCTTCGGAAATTTTTAGTTTCCTGCCGATTTCGCGGAAGCTTTGACGGGCATCATCCTGCAGTTCTTTAATTATCTTCTGTCCCAGTTCATCCAGCATAGCGCACCTCCAATTAGCCCCGGGGAAACAATTAATGATATAATACGCATTTTTATATAGAAATGCAAGTAATATTTTTACATGCGTAAGGACTTGGCGGTAAAAGGAGGTCTATGCCCATATATGCGAACAACAATATAACGGTCTTAAAATGAATATCATGATTTTATCATCACCAGCATCATCTTGAAGGGCTGCGGCGCTTTCAAGGCATGAGGCTGGCTGGCCGGCATGATAATCATTTCGCCCTGTTTAACGGTTTGGGACTTGCCGGCAATAATAACCTCGGCAACGCCATCTAAAATATAGACCATGGTGTCGAAAGGGGCGGTATGTTCGCTTAAACCCTGCCCCTTATCGAAAGCAAACAACGTCAAAGTCCCGGCCGGCTTATCAATAATCGTCCGACTGACTATAGAACCCGGCTGGTATTCTACCAGGTTAATCATCCCCAACGCTTGACCGGTTAAATCTTCTGTTTTCATTTTTTCTTCTCCCTGATTTTTATTACTATTTTATCATTGACTGCGAGGTCAGCATAGGATTATAATCACATTCCCTGCTATACTGATATTGAAGGGGAACAATATGGAAAAGAGACGATTGGGCAGAACCGGGCAGATGAGCAGCATCCTCATTTTTGGGGGCTTTGCTTTATTTAACATCAGCCAGAAAGACGCCGACGCCACGATAGAAATGGCATTAGCCAATGGAATCAACCAAGTTGACGTCTCGCCTTTTTACGGCGACGCGGAAAAACACCTTGGCTCGTGGTTTAAGCGACACGGAAAGCAGTTTTTCTTGAGCTGCAAGACCGCCGAGCGCAAGAAACAGGGCGCGTGGGAAGGAATAAAAAGGTCGCTGGAAACACTGCACGTCGACCACTTTGATATTTTTCAACTTCACGGCGTTGACAGCCTGGATGTCCTGAAAACCGCGCTGGGGCCGGGCGGCGCCATGGAAGCCATCCTGGAGGCGAAGCAACAAGGCCTGGTACACTTTATCGGCATCACCGGACACAATCCTCCCCTATATGTAAAAGCCCTGGAACTTTTCGACTTCGACACAGTCTTGTTTCCCCTGAACCGGGTGCACGCTGCCCACCCTACCGACTGGAATGACTTTAGGCCGCTATTAAAAATCGCCCGGCAAAAAGATGTTGGCGTCATGGCGATAAAGTCCATCGCCAAACAGGCCTGGGAAAGTGAAGAGGTAAGAAGTCACCACGACACCTGGTATGAACCTTTCACAAATGCTGACGACATAGAGAAAAGCCTGCGCTACACCTTAAGCCAGGATATTACCGCTGCCGTGCTCCCCGGGGAACTATCCATCTGGCCGAAGATGATTGAGGTGGCGCAAAACTTCAAACCGATGACCGCCCAAGAACAGCAGGACGCGATGGCGGGTGTTAAGCAATACCAGCCGCTGGTCGGGCCGCAGATGGACTAGCTGGCAGACAAAAAGCTATCGACTTTCCCGATAAACTCCAGCGGATGGCTCTTGTAGCTCTGGCTGTGGTTGGCGGATACAACTTCCCAGATTTCGTTAGCCGGATTGGTACCACTTTGGTAAAGCCTCTGGACTTCTTCTAAAGTTATAAACTCGTCGTTTTGTTCATGGATAAAGAAAACCGGGCACTTTATATTGGGCACGACGTCAATGGGATTCAGCCCGTTAAATCCGTACATCCAGTGAGTAAACAGCAAGCCGCCGGGCCAGAAGATATTCTGAAAAAATTCCGGTATTCCCACCGAACGCGCCTGCCGCGCCACCATCGTCTTAACGTCGATAAAGCACCCATCGAGTATCACCTTGCCGATGTCGTTCTGGCTGGCATAAACACAGGCGGCAAACGCCCCGGAACAAAAACCCAGAATGTTGATTTTGCTGATAGCGTAGCCGCGGCTTTGCACAAAGTCCACCGCCCCACCGATGTCTTCATTAACGTTGGAAAGCGCCCGCGCTTCGCCTTCTGATTCACCTCTACCCCTCAAGTCGTAAGTTAAAACGCTGTAGCCCTTAACTGAAAGGTCGTGAATTAAATCCAGCGTATCCACGTTATCGTCAACGCGATTCTGGAAGCCGCCATGGAGAATGATTATTGCTTCCCCGTTCTGGCCGGGCACGAACCAACCCTTGAGCAGTACATGGTCGCCGCGACTGTAAAAGGCGACATCCTGATAAGGCACACCCAGCTCCTGGCCGACGTCAATCAGGGGGAGGCGGGGTATTTCAATAGCTTCCTTGGCGCCGAACGCGGAAAGCCCGAGGTATATTACCAGCAAAGCCCCAACGACGATGCCGGTTATCTTTAATATCTTTTTCGTCTTTTGGCTCAAGTCACGCTCGCTTACGGGTTTTGATGGTTTTTTCTATTTCGGTGGCATTTGCCCCGGGGGAGGCGGCGGCGGTCCCTGCTTTGTCTGGAGTGGTTTACAGATAATTTCCGTGATATGCAGGTCGGGCAGATGCGTTGAAGTAGCGGCTATAGCGACAACGGCAGTATCGGCGCCCCTGCCTGTACCGGTGACTACCACAACCTGCTCGCCAATATCTACATGACCGGCGTCGGCCGCCATCAAGACGATTTCCACGCAGACCTTCATTCCCTGGCAGAAAGTGCGGAGGAGATTAGCCATGATGGTGGGTGTATCCACGCCATAAAAACGGTCGGTATGAAACAGCATCGTCGCAAAATGGACAACATGCCCCTGTTTTTCCAGTTCCGCTTTCAGTTCCGGCGGGAAGTGCATGCCCGCGAAACCGAACTGATGGGGTACGACGATTATTTTAATGCCGCTTTTCGTCCAAAGCGCCGCGGCTTGACGCGCCGTATCGCCCCGGGTTGAGGCGAGGACAATTTTCTTAATCCCGCGGGCTTTGGCACGTTCCAAGGCTAATTTTAAAGTGGTTTCCGTATTTTCCGCGCCGCCCGGCTGTTCGTAATAAACAATTTTTTCTTCCATGGGTTTTGCTCCTTTTTGTCTTTGGGGACATCCTAATTTGTATATTATCACATTTGTACACTAAATAGCTCCGATTGACAGGTTAAAACGCAGTGTAATATAATCTGCATGAATCTTTTATGAAAGGAACAATCACGTGCATTTGAGCTCTTTGGTTAAAGATAGCCGGATAACCATATCGGCCGGCCTGTCGCCAAGGGCTTGGTGTGCCTTTTTTGAAACTCAATAGTTAGACTTTTTTACTAGATACACATTCGAGCCCGGGCTAAAAATCCGGGCTTTTTTCTTTTCTGCGACAAATAACTTAAAATAATAAGGAAGAAAATATGCTTAATGTTTCTAATATATCCAAATCATATAATGCGGTGTACCTGTTTGACGGCGTTACTTTCAACGTCGGCATGGGCGACCGCATTGCTTTAATCGGGTCTAACGGGTCGGGGAAGACGACTCTGTTTGAAATCATCGCCGGCAACATTACGCCGGATTCGGGCAGCGTGGCTGTGCGGCGCGGCACGACCATCGGCTACCTCCGGCAGGATACCCAGCACTCCTCTACCAGCCGGCTGCTGGAAGAAGTTGTCCAGAGCGCCGGTGACATCAATAAACTGGCGCATAAAGTCCAGATGCTGCAGGAAGACCTCGCCGAATCTAAAGACGAGGAAGAAACCGCCGCCCTGATGCGTGAGCTGGGCAAAGTGCAGCACGAATTCGAGTCGTCCGGCGGCTATAGCGCCGAACACGAGGCGGAGATGATTTTGGCGGGGCTTGGTTTTCTGCCCTCCGACTTCAACCGCAAGCTGGTGGAGTTCAGCGGCGGGTGGCTGACGCGCGTCGAGCTGGCTAAACTATTATTCCTTAACCCCGACCTTTTAATGCTGGACGAACCGACCAACCACCTTGACCTAGAGACGCAGCGCTGGTTTGAAAATTACCTCAAAAGCTATCATGGCGCCGTGCTGGTAACCTCCCACGACCGCGCTTTTTTAAATAACGTCGTTAAAAAGGTCATCTCCATCGAGGAGGACGAGGTTGTCTTTTTCCACGGCAACTACGACGCTTACGTGATGGCGCGGGCAAAAGAAATGGAGACGCGCCAGGCGGCAGCCCAGCGGCAGGAAAAGAAAATAGCCAAACAAATGCGCTTTATCGAACGCTTCCGCGCGAAAAATACTAAAGCCGTCCAGGTGCAGAGCCGTATCAAGGCGCTGGAGAAAATCGACCGCATTGTGGTCCCGCGCCAGACCAAGAAAATAAAGTTCTCCTTCCCGGAGCCGCCGCACAGCGGGCATGTGGTCATCACGCTAAAGAATATTGATAAGTCTTACGACGCCAAAACCGTCTACCGTAACCTTAACCTGGTGCTCAACCGCGGCGACCGCGTGGCTTTAGTGGGTCCGAACGGGGCAGGCAAGACTACCCTGCTCAAGATGCTGGCAGGGGTGCTGCCCTTTGAAAAAGGCGAGCGGATTTTGGGGCACAACGTCACCACCTCTTATTTCGCCCAGTACTATATAGAACTGCTCAACCCTAAAAACTCGGTTATTGACGAACTTAGGCTGGTCGCCCCGGATGAAACCGACCAGCGCATCAGGGGGATGCTGGGGGCGTTTCTCTTCACCGGGGAGGACGTGATGAAAGAGGTGGCGGTGCTTTCGGGCGGTGAAAAAACGCGGTTAGCCATCGCCAAGATGCTAACGCGTCCCGCTAACTTTTTACTGCTGGATGAGCCGACCAACCACCTGGACATCCCCAGCCGCGAAATACTGACGGATGCTTTGG
>CAIWTG010000011.1 GCA_903915565.1 uncultured Chloroflexota bacterium | reverse complement strand
CGTCAGGATTTAACTATCCCGATTATGTTCAATTATAGTTCGCTGACGGAAAATAACGCAAGCGTAAAGGGAAATTGACTTATCTCTTGCCCAGAGCCAAAAGCCTTCTCATTTTACCCAGCCGCTGAATCAGGGCGATATAGACGACATGCCGCGCCTTGAGAATCTCCGCCTCTTCCGCCATTTCCATTTTGCCTTCTCTGCCCCCGAAGCGGTTTTCCATGTAAACCCGGGAAATGTATTGCACGGCTGCGGCATCCTGGGGCAAAGCATCTACCAGCACGGCGGTAAATTCCAGAGGCGTCTGTTGCGGCGTTGGCGTCAGTCCAACCATTGCCGCGAGTCGACACATGTTGATGTAAGTGCCGTAAGCTATCGCGTTTCTATTCACCTTCCACAGCCAGCGGAAGGAAGACGCCCGTATCAAGAAGACGATACCGATTATCAGCGCAATCACCACGGCGGCGATAAGAATAAAGAGCAGCGCACTGCCCAGCTTGCCGACAAACGATATCGTATCTGTTCCGGTGTCTGTGCTTTCTCCTATCTGCCCGATATTAACATTCCCGATGCCGATATCCGAAGGCGGCGTGCTTCCCTTCCAGATATCCTCCCATTGAGGTGAGGCAGCGATTACCGGACTGGATATCCAGGCGGTATTCGTGGATACCAAACTGGCCGGTCCGGCGGGGGTGGCTTCAACATCTATCCAGCCATAACCGGCGAAATAGACCTGCGTCCAGGCGTGATAATATTTACCCCTCAAGATATATTGGAAAGGCGTCTTATTGGGCTCGCCGGGAAGATAGCCCACAGCCAGGCGCGTGGGAACGCCCACCGTGCGCAGCATCAGCGCTGCCGCCGAAGCAAAATGGAGGCAGAAACCGGATTTTTGCGTAAAGAGGAAATATTCCACATCGTCCATACCTTGGGGCGGGAGCCTGACATCCTGACTATATGAATAATGGGCAAGATAATTGATTATCGCCTGAACTTTTTCGTAAGGCGTCGTCGCATCACGCGTGATATTTTCACTCAACTGCCGGATATTATCCGGTAAATTGTACGGCAGCTGGAGATAGGTTGTCGTAATTTCTTTGGAGTAATTGTCCGACGCTCCGTTTAAATCGCTCGCGGTCGGTGTGGAGACGTGCGCTGTGACGATATACTGTTCGCCGGGTTCAATCATGCGCATCGCAACTACCGAGAGAATGCTATTATTCACATCCGTATTCAAGCGCACCGGGACATCCGCCGATATAAAACCATCGCTGGCAAAAAGAACATCGGTGCGTATGCCGGTAACCACGGCGTACTGCATTGTTGTCTGGTTGGCGGCCGTTTCGTTATCCGACAGGGGTGTTTTGGCGTCAAGGGTGATTTTCCTGGCTGCACTGTTCGTCCAGTCGCCTAGTTCATAAAAATCGTAGGCGTTCATCCGCCAGTATGAAGGGTGACCGGCAACAACGACGTAATCAATATCTTCGCTCTGGTTCCAGGATTGTTGAAAGAACAAGTTTTGCAGAATGCTCGCCGTGCTCAAACCTGTTTTAGCCGGTATCGAGCCGAAGATATTCGCCTTAGATTCTAAAAGGTTATTCTGCCATGGCGAGCTGGTAGCTATCCAGTTTTGCAATCCGGTGGCGCGAGCCTGCGGCGCTACCCAGGAAATTGAAGCCGCGATGGCGGTAATCACCAGCAGCGAAACCCCCAGGTATAATAAACTGCTGCCGGAGTAATTGGCGGAACGCCTCGCGTCCGCCGACCGTGCCGTCATACGTGTTATGGCCACAAGCAAAGCGGCGGCGAAGAAATAAAGAATGAAGTAAATATAATAGTTATCCGGCAGGTTGCTTAAGTTGAACATAATCATCACCACCCCCAGCCCCACCGCCACCCATGGATTATTCCGCTTCAAGACAAACCACGTCGCCACATAGCCGATAAGCCACGTCACCAGCGTGATAAAAACAACGAAGATTATTTTTTCGTCGCCGGGCACAGGCACATCGACGCCTTGCCACCATGCCTGGAAGATATTCATTATATGAGCGAACTTCGACATCGTTTCTGTTGACGTAACGATGCTCATGGTCTGCCACAGCGTTACCAGTAATCCGGCAATCACTAAAATAATATGTTTAACCCACCCCCAAATCCTGATTCTTACCAATACCAGGGTGAGTCCCACCGCCAGCACCAAAACCAAAGAGAGCAGGGGCTGGGGTGTAATCCAGTGAGCCAGCTCGATGGATAATACCGCAATTTCCAGCGTGATAAACAATAAGACGGTATTTACCCACTGCTGCCATTTGCCCCACATGGGTATGGTTATATCCGGTTGAGCTTTTGGCTCTTTTGGCTTCTTCGGCTGGTAAAACGGCCAGCCTGTTTTAGTTGTTTTATCGTTCATAGCTACCTGGTTGCTCTTGTGTATCCCGTCGGGTTAAGTAAATACCGGCTGTCAAGCGCCCGCGATATTTGCGCCCCCCGGCGCACAAGGTACGAGTGAATCCCGCTGCTAACTAGAATGCGGGATATTTCCATAGCGGTGGTTTTGCCGCCAAAGCTGGCGGCGTCGAGCAGGACGGCGGTAACCACCGTGCCGCGATTGACCAGACGCCGCAGCGACGCCTGGATGTTAGGTGAAGGGCTGATGACGACTACTGCCGCGCCCGGTTCGAAGCGCTCTTCTTGCGCCGTCACTAAACCATCGAGAGATAGCGTGCTATCGGCATCAATTACCGCCAGCGCTCGCATTATTTCCTCAAGATGTTCTTCGCCGTTCTCGGGAATGAACAGGAAAGAACGTTCGCCGGATGCCATCAAACCCACTTTCTTCCCTTCCTCGATATATTTTTTCGCCAGCGACGCCGCCATGTCGACGGCGTATTCCGCGGTGGTTTCATCGCCGCTGCCAAAATGCGAAGTCGCCAGCATATCGAGGACAATCCAGATATCTTTATAGGCCACCACCGCCCGCTCCGGGTCGTACTCCTTGACCATGAGCGCGCCGGTATGGGCTGTGGTATGCCAGTGAATATTGCGCAGGCTGTCCCCACTGATATAATCCCGCACCCGGGCGGCATTGGTGCCGGGCTCGGCGGTGAACCAGCGCCGCTTGCTTGGTCCCACCTCTTGCCGGGGCAGCACCTGGAAAAACGGCAGGTCCATCGTCGTGGGGAAGACGGTAATGCTTTTGCTATCTATTATTTTTTCCTTGACGGTAAAGAACCCTAGCGGGTCGGTCATTTTCACCACCAGCTGGCCCATATCATACTGACCCCGCCGCTGGCATGTGCCTACTGAATGCCAGCTGTAAGTCCCCTGTGCCGGCAGGTGGAAGGTCGCCGAGCTTTCATAGCCGGGGAAGGCGGCGCTTTCTTTTACCTCAATCAAAGCAGTGGGTAGTTTGCCACGGTTGGTAAAAGTGATTTCTTCCTCAAAGCGGTCGCCCACCTGGCAATAAGGCGAAAGCCTCACCACCCGCCCGTCGATATAGCGAATGTTGATGCGCATCCAGATATAACTTAGTAATAGCAGTATGCCCAGGAAAATAAAGAGCCGCCACAGCATCGTGGAGCCTGTGACCAGCGAGGCTACCAGGGAACAAACCAGAATAACGATTACCCACCAACGAATTTTCATACTTTTTTATCCGGGGGTATTAGAGGATTTTTTATTTTTCGTCAGCCAGTGCGCCGGGCACAGGAGTAGTCGCGACTATTTCAGCGATAAAGGTGCGGCTGTCCTTGCCCTGTGACTGTCCGGCAGAAGAAACCAATGAACGATGCGCCAAAGCCGGTTCGGCTAGAGCCTTAATATCGTCCGGCAAAACATAGTCCCGCCCGCTTAATAGCGCTCGTGCCTGGGAGGTGCGGAAAAGCGCCAGCGACCCGCGCGGCGAAGAGCCGAGATATATCGACGGATGATGGCGCGTCGCATCTACCAGTGTGATAATGTATTGTTTAATCAAGTCGCTCACGTGGATTTTCTTCACCGTTTCCTGCAGCATCAGAATGTCAGCCGCCTCAACAACCGGGCTGATATTTTCGATGGGGTGGATAATCTGCTGCTGCTCGATAATGGAAATTTCGTCCGCGGTCGTCGGATAGCCGATGTTGACCCGCAGTAAAAATCTAT
>CAIWTG010000010.1 GCA_903915565.1 uncultured Chloroflexota bacterium | reverse complement strand
TTCTAATGAAAGAAGCGTATGTCATTGCGAGGAACGAAGTGACGTGGCCTTCGCACTCTCTGCCTTAACCTAATGAACCATACTAACGAAATCCGTTATGCAGCCGCCCCTTTTCCCCCCACCCCCGTTTATCTCTCCGCCAGTAGCTTGAACAGACTGGTGCTGTCTTCCGGTGGTTCCTTTTCTGTCTCTTTCTTGACCAGTCTTAAAGCCTCTGACGGGCAGGACGCGACGCAGTTGCCGCACCCGATGCAGCGGTCCAGGTTAATCACGGCGTGTCCTTTCTCCTCGTCAATCGTAATGGCGTGCATCTGGCACTTCTCGACGCATGTCTCGCAGCTGGTACAGCTTTCCGCTTCAATCGCCGCATAGAAGTTGTGCGACCAGACTTCTGCCGGTTTGGGCATCATATTCTGTATTCGCAGGACGCCGCAGCAGCACCCGCAGCAGGCGCAAACAAAGTCTACTTTCTTGTAGTTGGTGGGTTGTAGGACTAGTCCGTCTTCTTCATTTTGACGCATCACTTCCAGGGCTTGTTCGCGGGTGATGACTTTAGCCCCGCCTTTGGCAAAATGCTTGGCCCAGTCGCCAAAGGTCATGCAGGTTTCTTGGCGTTGGGTTACCTTACAGGGATGTCCTCCCATTTTCGCGCCCTCCCGGCACATGCATGAGCTAACCGTGATTGGTCCTTCCGTGTTGTTGATGATGGCCCTGATATCGTCGTACGTCATGACGTTGTGTTCCGCCGTGATGCTTTTCTCCACCGGAACCGTCCGCATTTGTGATATTTTGGTGCTGCTGTATGCCTTGCCGAATCCGGCCGTTATATATTCATTGAAATCAGCCCAGAACTGGGGTGTTGCGTGACCCCCGTGCCACTCCGCAATACCTATTAATAAAGGCATCGTATAATAAAGGTCGGTGCCGTTTCTTTCCATTTCCGCGATTGACCCTTTGGCGGCCAACTCTTGCAGCAGGTTCTTTACCTTTTCCAGCGACGTGCCGCTGTCTTTAACGCTCTTATGGATGTCCGCGGCGGACTGTGGCTGATAGGTTATGTGCAGCGCCACGCTGGCCTGCTCCGGATTGAACAGTTCTTTAAGGATGCGTATCTCCACCCCGGACTTTGTGGCGGGGAAGCCCACCGCCTGTTTATCCAGGTGTTGCTGTAGCTCGTTATAAATTTTATCTGCGTTATCCATTAAAGCCACACTCCTTTACGGTGCTTTGTTGCGTAGGTATTATACAACTTTCACATAATGTCATTCCAGCACATTCGCTATGTTCAGTGTAAACTCCGGCTGGAATCCATTCCTACCTATTGCCTCCTCTCTGCCAGCGGAGAGGAGGTCAGGAGAAAAGGTCGTGTGTTCCTCGCCCCTTTTCCCTATCTTTTACTTTTGACTTGCCTGCCCCGAAAACCTCTCCGCAAACGCTTTGAACTTTCCCCCAACCCCCTGCCCCATCATCGGCTCGCCGTGCCCGGTGCCTACCACGCTCGGTTTGAGCTTACCTAAAACGCCCGCCGATTCCTTAGCCTTGCGCCAGTTCCAGGACGAATATCTCGGCGGGCCGCCTAGCTTTAGTTTGTTGGTGTGGAATACCCAGGACATCATTCCCCACAGCGAGTTCAAGTCGGCGGTCACTACAGCGTCGCCGGTGATTAATACCCCATCTTTAGCTCGGAAGAAAGCGATGTGTCCCGGCGTATGTCCCGGGGTAGGAATACACTGCCAGTCAGGGAGTCCCGGCACTGCCGCGCCCGGCTCCAGCGCTTTAGCCACCCCCTTAAGACTATTCTTGGCGTTCATTGCTTCGAAACTCTTTTTCGACATCAGGTGCATTATCGGGAGGATAATCCACTTGTCCATCGGGTTGGCGAACTTTTTAAATACTTCCATACTGGGATTGACCGCGATGGGCATTTCATCGGGATGGAGGTAAACCGTGCACTTCCAGAGACGCGCCAGCTCTTTTGCCGACCCTGCATGGTCCGGATGGTCGTGCGTTATCAAAATCGCCGCCGGTGGTGTCTTTCCAAACAATACCTCGGCTGTATTCTTTATCAACTGCCCGCAATTCACCAGTCCGGCATCAATCAACACCCACGCTTTTCCCGACCGTATAAAATATACATTAGCCCGGGTCATGCCATTCCCCGCCACTATGGTATACACCCCCGCCGCAATCTCCCGGCAAGCATTAGTGTCTCTTTTCCTCGATGAACTACCCTTTTTCATAATTACCCCTCCTACCCCATCTCCATCAAATTAAACCCGCTCGCTTTATCCGGCAGACGCTTTACGTCCGCCCCCAGTATCTCGTAAATCAGCGCCTCGCCCACCAGCCAGGTCTTTACCCCCGGACGCAAACAGCCCGTCAATGTCCTCCCGCCCCTGCCTAATGAAGCGTGGATGTGCAGCACCGGCTTGCCGTCCTTATCCGGCGCGATAATCCCCACCCCCTCCACCTCGTGCGCCCCGTCCACGGGCAATAAAACCGGTTC
>CAIWTG010000009.1 GCA_903915565.1 uncultured Chloroflexota bacterium | reverse complement strand
GCTTGACCGCGGTAGCGATTTTTTCGTACAGCGGGATAATCCGTTCCTTCCGTCCTTTACCGAAACACCGGACGAAGTAATTGCCTTCGGTATTTACGTCGCCCAGGTTTAAAGCAACCAATTCGCTGATTCTCATGCCGCTGGCGTATAGCAACTCCAGCATAGCACGGTCGCGTTTAGCTTCGGCGGTAGATAGTTTGGTCGGCTGCTCCAAAAGCAGGCGTACTTGCTCGATGGGTATGGGTTTGGGCAGAGCCTTGCCGACGCTGGGCGAACTCATGTTCTCGGTGGGGTCAGTTTTAATATGTCCCTCCGCTACCATGAAGCCGAAGAAAGACCTGGAGGCGGCAACTTTACGGGCGATAGTAGTGGCGACATAGCCGCGTTCTTTGAGATTTAGCATATACGACAGCATCTTCTGCCGGTCCATAGCTGCCCAGGAGTTTATAGACTGCGTGCCTTCGAAGTCAGCCAACGCAGTAAGGTCATTGCGATAGGCGGAGATAGTATGTTCGGAATATCCTTTTTCAACTGCTAAATAGTGCAGAAAATTTTCAATCGAATCTTTCATAGTGTCTCCTCGTGGCCGGATACTGGTCTATACCGGCATGCAGACTCCAGACATTCATTTTAACATAATATTATACCATTTAAAAGCAAAGTGTCCAGCTTTAGGGTTGACTAAACAAAGAATAATCGTCAAAATGTAGTAACGCTTATATGGACATACAGTTAGCAATTTATTTCACGATATTAGGCTTTGCCATCGGGAGTTTCTTGAATGTCTGCGTTGACCGGTTGCCGCTAAATCAATCGTTGTTGTCGCCTCCTTCTCATTGTGACGGTTGCAAACGCAGATTAGGCTTTTTCGACTTAGTCCCGGTAATAAGTTATTTAGTATTACGCGGCCGATGCCGTTACTGCGGCGCTCGCATCCCCATCAGGGTGTTACTTGTTGAACTCGCCAGTGGTATATTATTTTTACTGGCTTTCTGGCGTTATGGATTAACGGCGCAGTTTGGTGTAACGGCTTTCTGGTGCTGTATTTTCCTGGTGATTATTTTCATCGATTGGGAACATCAGGTGATACTGGATATAATAACCTATCCGGCAATGGCCATAGCCCTGGCAATTCTGGCAATTCATACATACGTACCAGGAGCCAATTTGTTGGTGCCGGAAGCGACTTTGCTTAACGGTGCGATAAGCGGCGCCGCATTATTCGTTTTGTTTTTAGTAATTATGCTCCTAAGACCAAACGCAATGGGTATGGGTGACGTTAAGCTGGTAGGTTTGATGGGGTTGGTGAGTGGTTTCCCATTAATAATTCCCTCTTTTCTTATTGGGACGGTGTCAGGAGCTATTGTGGTTATTATATTGATGGCGATGAAAATAAAAGGCCGTAAGGATGCTGTGCCTTACGGGGCTTTCCTGGGGATTGGTCCTATTATCGCGCTGATATTCGCCCCGGATATCCTTAACTGGTATCTGGGTTTTTTCAGATAAATTAAACCTGTTTTGTGATAAAATTTAATTAAAGGGCTGGTCCATTTTTATGGACGAGCCCTATAGGTGTTTGATTAAAAATGCCAAATCTAAATAAACTGCTACAGTTAATCGAGTCGCTGTCCGGCTGGAATAGCCTGCTGGGTGAAGTTAAACAAAGCAGCAATAAAACAATAGTGTGCTTAAATTCCGCCCGACCCTATATCATCGCTGCTTTATTTGAAAACCTGCAGAAGCCGGTTTTATTAGTCACTGCGCAGCCGGAAAATGCTAAAAAACTCCAGGAGCAAATCTCCAGCTGGTACAATGAAAAACAGATATTTCTTTTTCCGGAACTGGATATTTTGCCTTACGAACGTCTGACACCCGATGCCACTACGGAAATAGATAGAATCAATGTTCTCTCGGCATTAAATGAATATAGTGAAAATACCGGAAGAGTCCGCCCTCCTTTGGTGGTGAGTTCGGCGGCCGCATTAATGTCCCGTACAATCGCTTGCCATGATTTCAAAGCCTCTCAAATGACTATTAAGCTGGCGATAAATATTGAACCGTTCAAGTTATTAAAAAATTTCCAGAACATGGGCTACCGGCTGGAAAATACCGTAGCAGTTCCCGGTACGATGAGTCACCGGGGAGGCATTATCGACATTTACCCCCCAACCGCGGAAAACCCCGTCCGACTGGAATTTTTTGGCGATACGATTGATAGTATTCGCACTTTTGACACCGCTACCCAACGCTCAATAGATAAAATCAAAGAAATCAAGATTGGTCCAGCCGCAGAACTACTATTACCGCATCTTATGAATAAACAAGCTTTAGAAGATATCTTGAACGGCATTAACGTGACGGAGTGTAATACCGATGTGAAGGAACAATTCCAGCGGGATAAAGAAGCATTCATGGCTGGTCAGACCATACATGATGCGCAATTTTATTCGCCTTTATTTAATCAAGGCAGGATTCTTGATTATTTACCTTCCTATGCGCTGATTATTTTCGACGAACCGGCAAATATCGAGCAGGCTGCAGTTGAATTGGATACCGAAGCGGCAGAGCTTCGTTCCGAAAAGCAAGACCGCAGCGAACTGCCCCGCAATTTCCCCACCCCTTATTTCAACTGGGATGAGCTTGAACCAGCGTTAAAGAATAATCAAAGCTTAAGCCTGGCGGCATGGGGGATTGAGGGAGGGCTCGACTTTTTGACTGCGCAGAATTATGCCGGAAAAATCCCTGTATTTATTAGTAAGGTTATCGAACTCATGGGGCAGCAGAAACGTATTGTAATCGTGAGTCACCAGGCTAACCGTCTGTCCGAGCTTTTTGAAACAGAAGATATCGTCGTTGCACCAGTAGAAGAGGTAACACAGATTCCTCAACCCGGCACGATGGTTCTGGTACAGGGCTCGCTGACGGAAGGGTGGGTGATAAGCGGTGAAACCTATCTCTTCACCGATGCCGAAATTTTTGGCTTCGTTAAGCAGCGACGACTCGTTAAAAAGCAGCCGACAACGCGTCATAAAGTCTCCATGGACTTCGTCGCTGAGGATTATGTGGTCCATGTCGAGCACGGTATCGGCAAATTTGTCGGCACAACCATGCTCAATACGGCGGGGAGCGATAAAGAATACCTGATGCTGCAATACGCTGGCAACGATATCCTTTACGTTCCCAACGACCAGATAGACAGGGTGAGTCGATATGTGGGAGCAGGTGATAGAACTCCGGTTTTAAGCAAATTGGGTACGCAAGACTGGGTCAGGATACGCCAGAAGGCTAAAGAAGCGGCGGAGCTATTGGCGCATGACCTTCTTCTACTTTACGCCGCCCGCGAGGTGGTGCCGGGTTACGCTTTCCACCCCGATACGGTCTGGCAGCAGGAGTTGGAGGCCGCTTTCCCGTACGTAGAAACGCCCGACCAGCTCCAGGCGCAGCAGGACGTAAAACAGGACATGGAAAAAGCGAAACCGATGGATAGACTAGTCTGCGGGG
>CAIWTG010000008.1 GCA_903915565.1 uncultured Chloroflexota bacterium | reverse complement strand
TGACCGTCTTGACCATCGCCTTACTCTCCTAGCTGATATCTTACGAATCTCCTGACCACTATATTCTCGCCGGTCTTGGCTATGATCTGCGTCACGTACTCTTTGATCGTAAGCGCCTTCTTTTTGCAACGCCTGCAGGTCTTTTTCGTTTAACCCAAGGTCTTTGTAGACCTCCCCGTTATGCTCCCCGGTTAGCGGCGCGCGGGAATGAGTAGAGTAATTCGCCTCTGTCGACCTTATAAATGTCCGCGGATAAGTGATGCTCGTCCCCAATTCCGGATGCTCTATCTTTGTCCAGAAGTCACGTTCTTTTAAGCACTCGTCCTCGATTAAGTCCTGCATGCTGGATAGGGGCCCGATGGATACACCCCGCGGCACCGCCCCCTGTAATAGTTCTTTCCTCGTGTGCCTTAAGAAAAACTCACCGACGGGCTGGGAGATTTTATCCATCATTTCCTGGTTGACGGTGAACATGTCAAAGGTGTCCCACGCCATGTTCAGTAAAAAGTCAGTCGCCAGTTTTTCCTCGTTCATCCAGTCTACTAAAGCGCTTAAGGTTTTCGCGCCCGTCCGCCCCCCGATGACGTTAAAAAAAACGTAGCCGTCTTTGCATTGCCAGACCTGCCGCTGCGCGACCTGAGTGCTCATCCCCGCCCGGAACGACCCCGCCCGCTTGAGCAGCGTGCCGTTAAGTTCGAAAGTGGGGACGGCGTTTGCCTGGAACCAGGCGGCGCTCTGCTGCATGGAAACGTCAATGTGCTGGCCTTCGCCGGTGTTTTCGCGATGGTAGTAAGCCACCATGCACCCCACCGCCGCGTCCGCGCCGGCATGCAGGCAGGCTTGCGGCATACTGATGTGCACCGGTGGACCGTCCGATTCGCCGGTCTGGTAGAGCGTGCCGCTCATGCCCATGACCACGATGTCCGAATCTTTATAGTCGCGGTAAGGCCCCTCCGCTCCGAAGGGCGTAATGGACGCCCAGATGAGCTTTTTATTATTCTGGCTTAAGTCTTTGTAGCCGATGCCCAGTTTGTCTAAATATCCCGGCGGGAAAGACTCGATAACGAAATCGGCGGTCTTGACCAGGTTTTTAAACATTTCGCGCCCCCTGGGTTTTTCACTATCCAGGGTGATGCCTTTTTTGTTGGAGTTATAAGCAAACCAGTAAAGGCTTTTCTGGGGGTCGGGCTGGCCGCCCCAAAATCCCCCAATGTTGCGTGAGGGGTCGCCGCCCGGCTTTTCTACTTTGATTACATTAACGCCCAGGTCGGCGAGCATCTTCCCGCAGAGGAAGCCTTTATCGTCCGTTAAGTCCAGAGCGCGCAGATGGTTTAACATATCACTACTATATTGGCTTGAGGTAGTTTTTCGCAAGTAATAGAGCTTTTCGCGGTTCTATTTGGGCGAGCAGCCCGACGGCGTAAAGGATGTATTGGGCGTCAAGATACAAGGTGGGGTTTTTGGGTTTAAGCACCAGCGGATTTTCTCTCTGGAATAACGCCCCTTCCATAATTTCCCGCGGGTTGGTGGAGAAAATTATCGGCCCACCCGTCCCGATGACGGTTTTAATGCCGGTTAAATCCTTGCCGTACTGAATTAGCATCTCACCCGTGGGGCCGTAAATTTTTTCCAGTCGCCCCACGTGCTGTGTTACCGCCACCTCCACCGCCACACGGGAAAGCAATAGATGACAGACGATTTCCTCCGGGCTTTGCGGTAGCTGCCCTCCGTGGAACGACCGGCAGATTTCCGTAAAATGCGCTGGGAGTTTTTTACCCCGCGTAAACTCGCTAAGGCTGTCGATGTTGTACTTTAACCCCAGATTCCCCTCCACCGTCCTTTTAACATAGGGTTCGGGCAGGGTGTTGACCAAAACGATGCCGCTGACTGTGGGGATGCCCTGAGCGATGGAATGGACGTCGGTGGTCGCCCCACCTGGGTCGATGACCATTAGCTCCCCATATCCCCCCTCCCCTTCATAGCCTTCGGCGAGGAGCTTGGCGGCTTCCAGCACCGCCGCGGGCGTAGGCATAATTACCTCGCCAACAATCGACTGTGCTCTGGCGATGCCTTTGGCTTTAATGATGTTGTTGAGGAAAATTTCTCTGATTTCTTTGTTGCACGGCGCGGTGTCCAGCACCCCGATTTCCGGCATCACGTTTTTCGTAAAGATAACGTGTTTACCGCTGTTTTGGAAGGCTTTTTTTACCGCGTCATAGGTTGTTTTGTTGCCGGCGACAATGATATTGTTGATATTTTTACTAGTCTTGGCGAGCATGCCAGCGTTATGGATGATAACAGCTTCGTCGCCGCCGTCCGTCCCGCCGGAGAGCAAAATAATATCGGGGGCGATTTTTTCTATCTCTTCAATTTCCCGGCTGGTGAGCTTAAAAGAATAAAGCCCCACCACTTTTGCCCCTGCTCCCAATGCGGCCAGGCTGGCGGCTTTACTCGTCAGCTCCGGCACAAAGCCGATGCAGACCATCCTCAAGCCGCCGGCGGCACTGGAACAGGCTAACGACTTCTTTTTATCGAGGTTGGTGATGCCGGTTTTGGCGGAGATTTCCTTAAGGGCGGCTTCCAGCCCGACGGTAATGTCTGTTTCCACCGTGGAGGGTAGGCGCGCCGCCGCCATTATTTCAACTTTATCCAAGTCAACGGCGACTACCTTGGTGAAAGTAGAGCCGAAGTCTATCAGTAGCCTGATGTTGTCCATATATTTTTATTACTGTCATTCTGAGCGTAGCAAAGAATCTGGAGTGGGGTAGTTCACTCGCAATGACATATTGACTAGAATTACATTTTCCCTTTGGCCGTTAAGTCTTTTTTCAAATCCTCAATGCCGATTTCCGGCTCGACACCCGGCGGGTAAACACGGTCAAAGCCCAGCGCTTTAAACTTTGGTTCGACGTCTTTGGGGTCGTAACGCCCGATGACCAGATTACCCCCGATGTAAAGCAGGACGTCCTGCAGCCCCGCCTCCTGGCGCTTTTTATTAAAGTCTTTTAAATCCAGCTCCGCCATGCCGTAGAGCGAGCTCATTAAGATGGCGTCCGCTTTCGTTTCTTGCGCCACGCTGATAAATTCCTCCGGCGTTACCTGTATCCCCAGTTCCACTACCTTAAAACCGGCTTCCCTTAAAGCGCGGGAAAGGACCTTCGTGCCAATGACGTGGGCGTCCATGCCTACGGTGCCGGTGATGACGGTCGGTGTTTTGTTCATATTGGCTCCTTACTTATCATAGGGTGGTATGCCCACGATTTTCCCTTTGCTAAAGCTCCAGAGGTCGCGGACAGCCGTATGGTAATCCGCCTTTTTACCCTCCAGCTTTTCGCGCTCGGCGATTTTGCCGCGGTGCCAGTCCTTGATATATTTATTAAAAGGCAAATTCCCGAACTCCAGATAGCGACAGGCGCCGTGGGCGTCTCTGACCCCCAGCACCTTGTCTTTAACGTTAACGTTGGGACTCCATGGGGTATCCAGCACGCCCGCTTCCACCGCTTTAATCGTGCCGTCAATAATATCACCGTCGCCCATGTCCAGGATTTTAGCCATAATGGCTTCCACTTCTTTTTCCGTGACGACTTCTTCGGCTTCCGAGCCTTTGACCACAAAGTCGATATCCTGTTCGCGAATTACGTCAAATATCCACCGGGCGGCGCCATAGCTGACGGTGTTGGTGTCTTTAGTGGGCACGCCCGCTGCCTCGTCAATGCTTCTTAAGTCCACGGCGTTGCATTTGCACAGCGCCCCCACCATGGCGATATAGCTCAAGTAAGCGAAAGCCCCGCCCATGTCCATGGGGTTGGGGAAAAGGGGCGTCTGGGCGGGACAGCACCCGATTATCTGGCAGTCCTTGTACCCGAATTTATCCAGGTACTTCCTGATAATCTTAGGTGTAAGTCTTATCCAGGCCATATCCTGCGCCATGTTGCCCATGCAGTGTACGAGGGGATAGATAGCTTTAAGTCCCTGCTCCGCCGCTGTGAGGGCCTGCAAAATCAGCGTAACGATGTTGACGCTCAAGGGATAGGGTGCGGTGGGCAGCCAGCCGTGCAGGTCGGTGCAGAGGATAACGCCCCGGTCGGCGTACCAGCCGGCGACGCGCGTGCCTTGCTGCCACTTTTCCACCAGCTCACGGATGGTCATTTTCTTGGAGTAAGCCCCCCAGGTGATGAACTCCAGCCCGCATTCGTAAGTCGTTAAGCCGCTGGCGATACAGATTTCGCTGCTGACGCCCCGCGGACTGAATGCGGCGTCCACGCTCTCCACGAGTTTACGGGTATTTTTAACGCCCTGGTTAATAATCGGGTAGCCATTCAACAAAGCCTTGCCGGTTTTGTTACATTCGTCTAAAATGCCCTGCACTTTTTCATATTGCCCCAGCCGCGTATAGCTGTCGGTAGTGACCGGGATAAGGACGACGCCGCTTTCGCGCAAGCCCTGGCAGAGCTCTATCATTTTGGATAAGACGGGGGTGCCGGCGCGGGGGAAAACGCTCATTTTACCTTGTTCGCGGAGCTTGACCATGACCTTCCACCAGACCTTGCTGTCCGGCAGGCTTTTCTGGTAGGCGGCGGCTTCTTCAAAGTCCACCTCTTTGCCGGTGGGCCATTTATCCAGCTCCTCCCGCCGTTTTTTCATCAATAAATCGTCATCTATTTTCTTGTTGACGATTCTCATTTTGCTCATGATATCCTCCGGTAATTTAAAGACCAGTTATTTTTTCGGTGCCGAAAGGAAGGTTGCCGCCTGCGCATTGAGGGGCTGGCCACCCGCCACGTAAATAATCTGCCCGGAAACGTAGTCGGATAGGTCTGATGCTAAAAATAGAGCCGGCCCGGCGATGTCCTCCGGTGTGCCCATCCGCCCCAGCGGCACTTCTTTTTTACACAGCGCCGCGAAGAATTTATCTCTGGCCGGCCCGGGCGCCTGTAAATTATCCCAGAACGGTGTCTCAATCGGCCCTGGCACGATGCAGTTGCAGTAGATATTTTGCGGCGCCAGTTCAAAAGCCAGGTTAATCGTTAACCCCAGTACCCCCGCTTTAGCGGCGTGGTAGTGCAGGACGGAGACTGCGGGATGCACTGCCCCCATAGATGACAGGTTGATAATTTTGCCGTACTTTTGTTTTTTCATATAGGGCACCACCGCCATGCAGCACAAGAAGCACCCTTTCAAATTCACGTCGAGAATATGGTCCCAGTCTTTTTCCGTCGCGTCGGTCGTGTCCCCGCCCTTAACGTCCACCCCGCCGGCGTTATTCACCAAAATATCTATTTTCTTAAATTTCTTTATCGTCTGCGCCACCATGTTCTTAACCTCGACGCTCTTGGAAATATCGGCTTTAAGCCCCAATGCTTGCCGCCCCAGTTTTTCAATTTCCCGGGCGACTTTTTGGGCTTCATCAAGGTGGCGGCTGGTGACGACGACGTCGCAGCCTTCCTCGGCAAACTTGAGGGCAATAGCTTTCCCCATCCCCTTGGTTCCCCCCGTTACGATAGCCACTCTATTTTTCAGCAGCATCCCTGGCCTCCATTCGGTTTTTTGACCCTTTCGTGCTATTATATACTAAATTGACTGAATAATTCTTACACAATCGTGAAAATGGAGGCTAAATATGTCTAAAAAATTCGACGGTAAAGTAGCGCTGGTAACCGGCGGAGCTTCCGGCATCGGCAAGAAAACAGCCCAGGTTTTCGCCCGCGAGGGTGCTAAGGTCGTCGTGACCACCGATTCCAACATTAAGGGCGGCGAGGAGACGGTAAAACTGATTAAAGACGCCGGCGGCGAGGCGGCTTTTGTTAAATGCGACGTCCGCAAAGAATCGGATGTAGAGGCGGCGGTTGCCAAATGCGTCAGTCTTTACGGGCGGCTGGACTACGCTTTCAATAACGCCGGTATCGGCCCCGACGGCAAGCGCGTGCCGCTAATGAATATCGTTGACTGCACCGAGGAAATCTGGGACAAGACGCTGGATATCAACCTCAAGGGCGTTTTCCTCTGCCTGAAATATGAAATGCGCCAGATGTTCAAGCAAAAATACGGCGCCATCGTCAACACGTCGTCAATCGGCGCTCTGGCGGCGGTGCCGGGCTTCTGTGCTTACACCGCCAGCAAGGCCGGACTTAACGGCTTGACCAAGTCGGCCGCGCTGGAAGGGGCGGCATTTAACGTCAGGGTCAACACTATCATGCCCGGACCGACGGATAATACCCTTCTCTTTGAGTACCTGAACTCCACGACGCCGGAATTCGGCAACGATACGCCCAATATGATTCCTCTTAAGCGCATTGGCCACCCGGAAGATATGGCCGAAGCTGTTATCTACTTTTGCTCGGATGCCGCCTCCTGGGTTACCGGTCAGTGCCTGGCTGTTGACGGCGGCATGACGTTAACTTAGGAATAAAAGTGAATTTATGGAGGTTAACATGGCTGACGCCAAGAAAAACAAAGATGTAGTAACCAAATTCTATAATGATGTTTTTATCAAACACGACATATCAAAGCTGGATACCTATATGCGGGACGACTATATCCAGCACAATCCGGATTGCCCACAGGGTAAGGCTGGTTTTGTAGGATTTTTCAACACCATCTTCGGCGCCATCCCGGATTTTAAGTATAAACTGCACAAAATGGTGGCGGAAGGCGATATCGTGGTGGCATACAGCAACACTACGGGGACACACACAGGCGGCGAGTGGCTGGGCAAAAAAGCCTCCGGCAATAAACTGGATTATAATTGCGTGGACATTTTCCGGGTGCAGGACGGCAAAATCGCCGAGCACTGGGACGTGGCCGATACCTTCACCTTTTTCTACCAGTTGGGCGTTATCGAGAGTAAATCCAAGGAAATGAAGCAATAGCCTGTTTTTGGCATTTGATTAGTATAACCGTTGTCTTTATGGTAAAATCAGTCTTGTTATTGTAAAAAAGGTATATATATGCCCGAAAAGAAGAACACAAATCGTAATTGGCCGGTCCCTGAAGAGTTTAAAAAAGTCTCCGAGCAAATCGGCGAGTTGAATTTCTGGCTGTGCGCCTGTTTTGCCGATACGTTAAACCGGTATCTGGAAATTACTATGAAAAAGGACGATATCAGCCCGTTGCACCATCTTGCCATGCGTCACCTGGTGCGCGCCGGGGGTTCATTAACCCCCACCCAGCTTTCCGAGGCGATGTTCCGCTCCAAGCATAGCGTGACCAAGATAATGGACAATCTGGAGAAAGAGGGATTCATCATCCGGGATTTTTCCAGCCAGGACCGCCGCGTCACGGTTATCCAGGTAACGGAATTGGGATTGGAATACGTTAGAAAGAATCAGCACAAGGGCGAGATACGGGCCAAACAGGTGATGGACTGCCTGAATGAAACCGACCAGAAAACGCTGACCAGCCTGACCGGTAAGTTAAGCGACCGCATGACTGATATTTTGGATGAGCTGACGTAATTCCGGTTTAAGTTTTTTTATCCTTCCCCACACGGAGATTTGGTATGCCGAATAAATCCATCGTCTTTTCCGTTAAAAATCACATCGCGGAAATTGTCTTAAAAACGCCCTTCATTAACCAGGATACTGCACAGGAGCTGGCAGAAGCCTGTGGGCAAGTCAAAGACAACGACAATATTTATGTTGTCGTTATTACCGGCTCCGGCGACGTGTTTTGTCGGGGTGGAGAGGGGAATATTACCGAGGCTTGCCGTCCCGCCGCAGCCATTGCTGCCATCGAACAGCCGGTCATCGCCGCCATTAACGGCGACGCTTTGGGGCTGGGACTGGAAATTGCTTTAGCCTGCGATATACGCATCGCCTCGGAAAAAGCGCGCTTTGCCATGCCGCAGGTAAGTGCAGGCTTCGTCCCCATTGACGGCGGCACGCAGCGTCTTTCCCGCATTATCGGGCGGGGTAAGGCTTTAGAGATGCTTCTGACCGCCGACGCCATCTCCGCCGCCGAGGCTTTAGAGATTGGGCTGGTCAGTAAAGTCGTTCCAGCGGATGCTTTGGCCGGCGAAGTCGCCAAACTGGCGGAGACAATCGCGTCCAAAGGCCCCATCGCTTTAAGGTATCTCAAGGAAGCTGTGTTAAAAGGTATGGACATGACGCTGGAGCAGGGCTTAAAGTTGGAAGCCGACCTTTATTTTCTACTGCACACCACGTCCGACCGCACGGAAGGCGTTAAGTCATTTTTAGAAAAACGGACGCCTAAATATAAAGGCAAGTGACCCGTTCTGTCATCCTGGAGCGAAGCGAAAGATACGGTTAGTTAGGGTAAATCATTTTCCCCCGCGCTTCTTATAATAGTCTTCGTCGCTGACGGCGCCCCTTTTATCCGTCGGTTCGGTCCGGTTGCTGGCCAGCAGTACGATGATGAGAAAAATGATGGGAATGAGGAAAGCTACTACCAGGAACCAGAGGCTGTGTCCCTTTTTCCATAACACCCAACCGCCGGCCGCCATATTGATGATAATGGATGCGGCGCTGGCAATAGCCAGATAGGTCAGGCTCTGGTCTTTAGATATTATCACCGCCGAGACGACTATCGAAATTATAAAGAATATAACGTAAGTCCAATTGAGGTGTTTATCGAACCATTTCATGCCGGACCTCCCGATATTACAATTACCTTATTATACCATTTGAAGAACTAAAGTCACGGCCGCCGGGAATATGTTAAACTTGACAAGCCTTTAGCGCTGGCTGATATATTGTTACAGGTGCAAATTTTAAATGAGCGGTTTTGAAGTCATTATCTACGAAAAGCGGGACGGTATCGCTTATATCACCCTCAACCGCCCCCAGGCTCTGAACGCTTACAATATCAAAATGCGCGACGAGCTTTATGAAGTCCTTGGTGCCATTAAGGAAGATGCTGATGTTCAGGTTGTTATTCTAAAAGGTGCGGGGGAAAAAGCTTTTTGCGCCGGCGCCGACCTCACGGAATTTTTAACCGCCCCGCCTCCCGTTTTTGCCTGGCGGGCGCGCTTTGCTCGTGACGTATGGGGTCGTTTCTTGAGTGTACCGCAGCCGGTTATCGCCGCCCTGCACGGCTACGTCCTCGGCTCCGGTATTGAGATGTCGCTCTGCTGTGATATACGACTGGCCTCCGATGACGCCCGCTTCGGCCTCCCAGTGCGCGGACTGGGCATTATTCCAGCTGCCGGCGGCAGCCAGACCCTGCCTCGCACCATCGGTCCTGCCGCCGCTTTAGAAATGCTAATGAGCGGACGCTGGATTGATGCGCAGGAAGCGTTAAAACTAAAACTGGTTAATCGAGTTTTGCCCCGCCCCGACCTTCTCCCCACCGCAGAAAAGCTGGCAAAGAAGATAATGTCCTTCCCCCAACCGGCCGCGCGCGCTATAAAGCAGGCGGTCTGGCGCGGACTTGATTTGCCTTTAGCCGAGGGGCTAGAGTTGGAAGCAAAACTGGGCAAACAACTAATACAGATGAAGAAGTAGGTAACTATGTCCGTACTTTCCAGTAAAGATATCCGCAAATTATGTAAGAATAACCCTCCGCTCGTTGAGGGGTGGTTGAACCTGGATGAACAGGTACAGGCTAACGGCTTCGACCTTACCCTGCGAGACGTCGCGGAATTAAAATCATCCGGAACTATCGCCCAGGCTAATAGTGGACGAGTGTTACCGGATTTAGCCCCGCTCGCTTTTAACAGTGACGGCTTCCTCGACCTTGCCGCCGGCATCTATATGGTCACCTACAATGAAATCGTCCACCTGCCCAAGAATGTCATGGCTTTAGGGCGTCCCCGCTCCTCCCTCCTCCGCTGCGGTGTTAACGTCGGCACTGCCGTTTGGGACGCCGGCTACGAGGGACGCTCCCAAAGTTTACTGATGGTGCAAAATCCCAGAGGCTTCCGCGTGCAGCAGAACGCCCGCATCACGCAGTTGGTTTTTATGGAGCTAACCGGAGAATCGGAAGGTTATAACGGCGTTTACCAACGCGAGAATATCTAACTGCGGATTATGTACCATTCTTCCGGCGGGTATTCAGTCGTGTCAACCACCAGGTAAGTTATTTTTAGGTCGGGGTTTGTTTTTTTCAAAGCGTCCAGGTCTACAGCCTCGAATTTCTTTTTATTGTTCAGGTAGGCTTGTTCGGTCAGGGCGTTAGATTCGTAGTTTTCTTTATCCCGCGCCAGTATGCGCTTGACAGCGACATCCTGCGGGCACTTTGTTTCTATTATAATGAAAGGTACTTTATTTTTAGCGGTGATGTCGGCCGCCCGTTGCCTTAAAGCCTGCGTCACAAAGGTGGCGTCAAGGATGACATTTTTATTATCCCTAAAAGCCTCGTCCGCCATATCAAACATAACGTCGTAAACCTGAATACGTTTCTGCATGTCGCCGGCAACCTTGGCGTCAAAGATGTCGTGGCCTTTTAAGACCTCCCGCCGAATTGCGTCGGTGCTCAAGACCCGCCCGCCCTTTTCTCCCCGCACTACTTCAGCGACGCCGGATTTAGCCGTCCCCGGCAGCCCGCAGACAATGAGTAAAAAGCCGTTTTTCAGCTTATCTTTAATAAATTTCCTGAAAGGTTCGCGCATTTCCCCCCTCTAATTCAGGATTACAATATCATTTCCAGCTCAATCTCGTCCCGGATTTCTATACCGTCCTTGCCGGTTAAAGGTATCTCCGGCTTCAGGCGGCGTGACTTTGCGATGGCGTCGCGGTGCACGGCGACCAGTTTTAAGCCGTATTTTTGATAAAACTTTAAAGCGTGAGTATTATCATTGGAGGTTATCAGCCAGAGCAGTTTACAGCCTTGTTTTTTCGCCGCGTCTTTCACGGCGTCCAGTAAAGCTGACCCGATGCCGATGTTTTCTTTAAGGCTGTTCATAGTTGTAATTTCACAGTTTTTACCAACTATATTATAAGTGACTAAACCCGCCGGCTTATCATTTTTGACGGCGATAAAGCCGGGGTATTTATCGGGGTAATGAACCTTGCCGCGCGTTACTATTTTGGGACCTGCCCACTCCCTTTTTATCAAGGCGCCAGCCCAAGGCCTATCGCCTTCAGTTAAAGGCCTGATTACGAAATCTCTCATTAGCTTTATAGTACTGCTCCGAGGACATATAGTATAGCCACCACCGTTTTTACTGCCGGGCAGAGTTTGTACCAAATAGTCGGCGTCCGTGCGCCGGTAAAGAGTGTTACTAGCGCCATGGCTAGCAGCATTCCCCCTTCGCCAAGATAAACAATGCGTGCCGGTGTTCCAGCGGAGTCAACGTAAAGAGTGAGTACCAGCGGCAGCACACCCAGGAAAATGAGCGTCAATCCCTCACTGATAATTTCCATCGTCAGGATTTTCTTATTGTCACCGGATATCGCCCCAAAACCCTTAACGATAGCTCTGGTAGGGATAAGATGCGCGATGCCCCACAGGATAATTATCCACGCACCGATGTATATTAAGACTTCGTTCATGTTATTTTCCTTTCATCCCTCAATATATGATACCGCCAGCTTGAAGTAGCTGTTGGCCGTAGCGGCTATTTTCTCTTTTTCCACGGAGGAGACGTACGGGTCGTCGTAATGCAGGCAGCCTATCTTCCCGCGAACGTATGCCCGGTAGCACTTGTAGAAATTCAATAACTTTAATAGCTCTTTATCACCGCTCCAGCTCACGTATGCGTTAATGAAGGCGTCGCTTAAATTCTGCCGACCGTAATGGTCCAGATCCATCGCCAGGAAGGCGATATCCGCCGCCACATCAATATATCTTAGCCGGTCGATGAACTCAATGCAGTCGTAGATGCAGATGCCGTTACAAAAGCAGATATGGGCTGTGTGTAGGTCGCCGTGACCGTCTCTCACTTTACCCTCGGCCATGCGCTTAAGAAATAAAGAGAGATTGTTCTTTATAAAATCTTCGGTGAAATTTTTAATGCGCTGGTAGGTCTCCGGCTCGATAATGACGCCAAAGTATTTTTCCGTCTGCTCAAAGTTTTCCGACGTGTTCTTAATGACGGCGTCAATCCCGCCTAGCCGGGCAATTTCCTCGCTGGTAGCCGCCTTTTTATGAAAATCAACGAGTATTTCCGCCACTTTATCCACCATGGCCGGGGTGACTTTGTTTTGTTGGAGGAGAACGTCCATCATTTTGTCGGCCGGCAGCCGGCGCATCTTGACGGCGTACTCTAAAGCCTCCCCCTTTCCCCCCACAGCGTAGTCGTTGTCTTTAGTTATTGGTACTACGCCCAGATAGGTATCAGGGCAAAGCCGGCGGTTAAGCTCAACCTCTTTGTTGCAGAAATACAGACGTTTTTCCAGTGTAGTGTAGTCCAGAAAGCCCATGTCCACGGGTTTTTTAATTTTATAGACGTATTCCCCGGCGAGGAAGACGTAGGATATCTGCGTTTGCACCAGCCCTACCTTAGGTGTCCAGTCGGGGTAAGCTTTGGGGTTCAGCAGGGCTTGAATCAGTTCCGGCAGCTCCGCCATTTTAAAGCCTCATGTTTTCCGACTTTATATCACGGGGACCAGGTCTGCAGGTTGCGGGGTAAATGTCGAAACGCCAACGCCTATATCACTCGCTCTTTGGGTGAAATGCAGGGAAGGTATGGCTATTTGGCTGCTTTTGCCTGGGCTAGCAGCTTTGCCTTGAGCTTCTTTTTAGCCTTCAGGTGCTTGCGTTGGGCGACTCTTTTAGTTTTATTCATCAGTTATAATATAACCTATCTCAGCGTTTCCTGCCACTCCCCTTTACCCAGTCGGCAAAGCGAGAAAAGGAACGGTCGTAGGTGCATTCAATCTCCGCCGGGAAGGCGCAGGCGGGCAGTTCGTTCATTTCCAGATGGTAGCTGATGCATTCGCAGCATTTACCTTTGCGGGAACAAGGCTCGTAAGTGCAGTTGCATTTGGCCTGGTTGGCTTTAAGATTGCATTCCATTTTATGGCTTCATCAAGCCGATGTTCGGCCTTTCCGGATTTTCCCCCTCGAGGATATTTTTTGATTTTTGTCTAAATAATTCCTGCACTAGCGGGTCGGTAAATATATAAAAAGTGCCTTCCCGTATCGCTTTGAAAACGATGTCGGCGCTCTGTTCCGGCGATAGTGTTGGGCTGACTTTGTTGAACTGGCTGACGAGTTGAGCTGTGGGGAGTGATTTGGGAAGTTCGGCAGTATTTTTTAAACTAGCTGGACGATTCCTTTCGGCTTCAAACAGCCGTGAACTGACGAAAGCCGGGCACAGCACACTCACACCGATGTGCGAATTCTTTTCTTTGAGCTGGATATACAGCCCTTCTGAAAGAGAAAGGATGCCGCTTTTAGTGACGGCGTAAATAACCAGTTGCGGCTCAACCAAAAGCCCAGCCATGGACGACGTATTGACGATGTGGCATTCGGTGTTTTGCTTAAACATTATCGGCAGGAAAACCTCAACGCCATAGATGACGCCCCAGAGGTTGACGCCAATCATCCATTCCCAGTCTTGGATGGTGTTTTCCCAGAGGGGTTTACGCAGTGAAATATCCGTGTTTACGCCGGCGTTATTAAAGAGCAGGTGCACCCCGCCATAAGCGTCAACGGTATTTTTAGCCAGAGCCTGAACATCAGAGAGCTTGGAAACGTCGGTACGCACCGCCAGGACTTCGGCGCCGTTGGCTTTAAGGGTTTTTTCCGCCTGTTTCAGGGCTGATGCTTCAATATCGGCAATAACGACCTTCATGCCTTCGTCGGCACACCTCTCCGCCAGTCCCCACCCGATGCCGGACGCCCCGCCCGTCACCACAGCCACTTTATCTTTAAAGTCCTTCATGTCAGAGGTACTTTTTCCTCATCTCGGCGGAAAGCCCGGTTAACAGCTTGAGTGCCTGTTCGGTGCCGTCTTCGGTCAAAGCGTTAAGCCCGCAACAAGGCAGCAGCAGGCTGTGCTTGACGATGTCTTTGATAGATAGCCCGTTGCGGGTGAATGGCGCCATCGCTTCTTCCAGGCGGTCTTTCAGGCTGGCGACGGATTCTTTTAACAGGGGAGCCATCTGGTTGGGGACAATGCCCCACGCCACACAGCCGCCCCGCGAGATAAACTTTTTTACTTCGTCGGGATAGAGAGCCAGTGACGACGCATAAGCATAGGCGTCGAAGTTGAGGATGTCCATCTTGGTTTTCAGCAGAATCGCCCAGTCGGTGTTGCCGCAGCAGTGAATCGCTTTAAGCCCGCTAATGCCGTCGAAAACCTCGTTAATCATCTCGACGATTTTTTCCGGCTTGGAGAAAACGCCGGCGGCTATTGACGAGCCGTACGACGCCATATAAGGCTCATCGACGAACATGATAGTATTCTTAGAGATTTTCTGCAGTTGTTTTTCCTCCCAGGCAACTTTGAGCTTTAAAAACTTGGGAACGGCGTCGCCGAGGATTTCGTGGTAGAGTATTGCGCGCTTGTTCTGGTCGGTAATGGTCATGCCCCAGGACAACGGTCCCGTCACGCACCCTTTGACGGCTTTGGGGGAGAGCCCTTCCTGTTCCAGCAGGGCGTAAAGCCCCTGCGCATAATCCTTCGAGACAGGGTATTTGTTTACATCGTTTTCCAGATAGGCTTGATACAGCGCCTCCAGCGACTTGGTAAAATCCTTTTCGGTATCAATATAGATGCGGTTGTTTTCTACCACCACGCCGGGGAAGCCCTCGCTGAACTGGACGTACATGTTTTCGAGAAACGTCTTTTTAGGGAGCTGCGGCCAGGTGGGGATGTCTTTAAGGTAGCGCGTCAGCAGAGCGCACGCTTTTTTGGCGTCTGTGTGCGGCACGCTCTGGGTGATAGTAGTTAGACAGCTAAATTCAGTGTTTGACATGATGTTATGCTTTCTTAATGTATTTCCCGATGAGTAAATCCAGGTTTTTCTTCTGCGCAACCGGTATCGCCAAGGCATCGGTGACGATAGCCCCGGCTAACGCATTGGCGCACCCGCAAGACCGCTTTGACGGCATCCGCCCCGCCGCTAGCTTGATAGTCTTTTTGGCAAAATCGATGTTATTGCGCATGGTGGTCAGTACCGTTGCCATATTAACGGCTTCGTTACTTTCGCGCCAGCTATCATAGTCCGTGATGCAGGCAATACTAGCGTAACAAATTTCCGCCTCGCGCGCCAGCTTGGCTTCCGGCAGCACCGTCATACCGAGCACATCCGCGCCCCACGCTTTATAGAGTTGGCTCTCCGCCCGGGTGGAAAAAGCGGGCCCCTCCATCGCGATAAAAGTTCCCCCCTTGTGCACCGTCACCCCGCTTTCTTTAGCCGCCTGATAAACGATGTCGCTCAAAACCGGACAAAACGGGTCGGCGAAAGCGATGTGCGCCACGATGCCGTTACTAAAAAAAGTGCTGACGCGCCCGCGCGTCCTGTCTATAATCTGGTCGGGTATCAGGAGGTGTCCCGGTTTTAGTTCCTCTTTAAAGCTGCCGCAGGAATTGGAGGAGATGATGAACTCCACGCCCAGCGACTTTAAGGCGTAGATGTTGGCGCGCGACGGTACCTCGGTAGGGGAGATGCGGTGACCCCGACCATGTCGGGGCAGAAAGGCTATACCTATACCGCCCAATTTCCCCACCACTATTGCGTCC
>CAIWTG010000007.1 GCA_903915565.1 uncultured Chloroflexota bacterium | reverse complement strand
ATCTTATAAAAAGCCGGTCTGTCTTTGTCTTTTTGATGGGGCGCGTGACCGTAGCCCTTCAGCACCGCCAGCTTTGCTCCGGGTATCTTTTTTACCGCCCGACGGCCTATCCTTGACGGCAGGTATGGGTCTAAATCTTTCCAGATGAGGAGCGTCGGTATGGTCAGGCGTTTCAGTTCTTCATTATAGATATGGTGGAATTTCTGCCCCGGTTTCATCAAAAATGTGGGGAACGGCTGCGGCTGACGGGCTACTTTACGTATTACCCAGAATACTAGCTGAAGGAAATTGCCGAACAGGCCCATGTTACCCAGCCCCGTCGAATCGATTAACACGAGTTTGCCAATTTTACTTTGGTCTCTAAACGCTACATCCAGGCAGAATCGGCCCCCCAGCGAATGCCCCACCAAAGTCGGCTTATTCAGCTTCAGCGTATCGATGAATCCCGCCAGATAGTCGGCGATCTCGTTAAGGTAAAAGCCGTTTGCATCTTTTTCACTCTCCCCGTAGCCCAGCAGGTCCAACGCGTAAAAGCTAAAGCGGTCGGATAAAGCTTCCATCGTGCTCAACCAGTCCCGCGAATCACTAGCGCCGCCGTGTATCATCACCACCGCTGGGCCGCTGCCCGCTTTAAAGTAGTGCGCCCGACGTCCGTTGACCTGTACATTCTTACTCTCGATGTTGTTTTTAGGCATGATGTAAAGATTCTGCTTTCATAAAATCAATAAATGTTTCCAGCAGGCGTGATGTCATCCGCTCCTGCCGGTAAACGCAGTAGAAATCCCTCGTAAGTTTCAGCCCCTTAACGTTAACCTGCTGCACCATGCCCTGCGCCGTGCACTGCTTTATCGCCAGGCTAGAGACAAAGGCGATACCGGCCCCGGCGGCAACGGCCGCGATGACCGATTGTGTGCTGCCGAGCACCAGGTGCGGCGTCCATTGCCGGGTATCATAGCCCGCCTGCCCCAACAGGCTTTCCAGGCTCCGCTGTGTGCCGGATGATGTCTCACGGAAGATAAAAGGCTCGCCGGCCAGTTCCTCCGGCGCCACTATAGCTTTTTTAGCGAAGGGATGACCCGGAAAAACGATTAAGACAATTTCATCACTGGCGATTTTAAAAGTAGTCAGGTCATTTGCCTCCGGAACAACGCCGCAAAAACCCACCTCGTAGGTGTTATCGTTTACTTTTCCGATGACTGTCAACGAATCTGACACGTCCACCTGGATTTTCACCGCCGGATAGCGATGTTTAAAATCCGCCAGCAACGTTGGTAGTAGATATTCGCCGGGTATAGTGCTGGCCGCCAGGAGCAAATCGCCGGAAACTTTATCGCGCAGTTGTTCCAGGTCGTGCTGCAGGATTTCGCGTTCTTCCGCCACGGCTTCGGAAAATTTTAGTAGTCGTTTACCAGCCTGTGTTAGCGTTAACGCTCTTTGGCTGCGGTCGATAAGGCGCGCGCCAAGCTCCTGTTCCAGCTTTTGAACCTGGAAGGTCACGGCCGGCTGACTGATGGATGAGTAGTCTTGCTTGCGCGATGCTTCGCCGATCATCGAGCCAGTTGTGCCT
>CAIWTG010000006.1 GCA_903915565.1 uncultured Chloroflexota bacterium | reverse complement strand
GGACTACTTGCGATGAAAATAGGTATTGATATCGGCTCGGTTACCGCCAAGGTCGTTATTCTGGACGACGCCGATAATATAATTGAATCAAAATACGTGCGCTCTAAAGGCCAGCCCGTTGAGACTGTCCTGGCTATTCTTAAAGACTTGCTGGTAAAATACCCCCCGGCGCAATTCAAGGTCGCTGCCGCTACCGGCACCGGCGGACAGCTCATCGCCGGGCTTTTAAATATACCCTTCGTTAATGAAATTATCGCCCAGGCATCTGGCGCCATTCGTTTTCACCCCGAAGTTAAAACGATTCTGGAAATCGGCGGTGAGGATTCCAAGCTCATCGTCCTCCAGCAAGAACCCGGCGAAAAACTCCCCAAGGTGTCCGACTTTGCTATTAACGGCGTCTGCGCTGCCGGCACCGGCTCCTTCCTCGACCAGCAGGCTTCGCGCATGGGCATCGCCATTGAAAACTTCGGCGATGTCGCCTTAAAGTCGGAGCACCCGCCGCGCGTTGCCGGACGCTGTAGCGTCTTTGCCAAGAGCGACATGATTCACCTCCAGCAGGTCGGCACTCCTGTTCACGACATTGTTGCCGGCCTCTGTTTTGCCATGATACGCAACTTTAAAGGACAGGTTATCCGCGGACGCGACCTGTTTAAACCAATCTCTTTCCAGGGCGGTGTCGCCGCCAACAAAGGCATCCGCCGCGCTTTGCTGGAAGTCCTTGAGGTTGAAGAAAAGGACCTGATTATCCCCGAGCATTTTGCCGTCCTCGGCGCTATCGGCGCCGCGCTTTCTGCTAAAGAAAGCTCCCTCCCCACCGCTACCATCCGCCGCCTTAATGATTATATTGCTAGTCGTAAATCCGACTTCGTTACCCTTTCTCCGCTCAAAGGCGATAATTATCCTATCGATATTGAACCCGTAAAACTTAACACCAGCAAGCCTGTTGCCGCCTATGTCGGCGTAGATATTGGCTCCATCAGCACCAACGTCGTCGTCATTGATAAAGACAACCGTGTCCTCGCCCGACGTTATTTGATGACCGCCTCCCGCCCTATCGAAGCCGTTAAGCAGGGCTTGCTGGAAGTCGGCCAAGAGCTGGGCGATAAGGTCATTATCAAGGGCACCGGCTCTACCGGTTCCGGACGCTACATGACCGGCGAATTCTTTGGCGCTGACGTTATTCATAACGAGATTACCAGCCACGCCAAAGCCGCCTCCTTTGTCTGCCCGGACGTTGATACCATCTTTGAAATCGGCGGGCAGGATGCCAAGTACATCAGCCTGCAGAATGGCACCATTGTCGATTTTGCCATGAACAAGGTCTGCGCCGCCGGCACCGGCTCATTTTTAGAAGAGCAGGCGGAAAAACTGGGCATCAGTATTAAAGAAGAATTCGGCAAGTTAGGACTGGCTTCCCAACAGCCCCTGGATTTAGGCGAGCGCTGTACTGTCTTTATGGAGAGCCAGCAGAACTACTGCAAACAGCGCGGCGCCGCTAAAGAAGATTTGGTGGCGGGGCTGGCTTATTCCGTCGTGAAAAACTACCTGACCAAGGTCGTTGAGGACCGCAAAATCGGCGACCATATTCTGTTCCAGGGCGGCACCGCCTTCAACCGCGCCGTTAAAGCCGCCTTCGAGGCTGTGCTGGGCAAGAAAATTACCGTCCCGCCCCAGCATGATATCCTCGGCGCTATCGGCGTCGCTATGCTGGCTAAGGACGAGATGGAAGCCACCGGCAAAAAGACAGTTTTCCGCGGCTTCGACCTTGCTAAAAGAAAGTACGAGCTTTCGTCTTTTGAATGTGAGTCTTGTTCTAATCGCTGTGAGATTCACAAGGTCGTCTTTGAAAACGAGAAGCCTCTCTTCTACGGCTCCCGCTGCGGTAAGTGGGACAGCGCCGAAAAGAAAGAACAGCGTCAGTCCTCCAAAATCCCCCGCCTCTTTGAAGAGCGCTCCAACGCTTTATTGAATACCTACCCCAAAGATAAACCGGATAAGCCCAACGGTAAAACGGTCGGCATCCCTAGAGTCTTGTTTTTCCATGACCTTTTCCCCCTCTGGAAAGGTTTTTTTACCGAGCTCGGCTTCGAGGTCATTCTCTCCGACCCCACCAACCGCCACATCATCCGCCAGGGCGTCGAAAACATTGTCGAAGAGCCCTGCCTGCCCATCAAGCTGGCGCACGGCCATATGCTCAACCTGTTGGAAAAGAAGCCGGACTATATCTTTATGCCCGTCCAAAGCACCATGGAAAAGCTCTCCCCTGATTTTAAAAAGTCGTGGAACTGTCCCCTCACCCAGAGCCTCCCCTATCTCATGCTCAGCTCCACCCGCATTAAAGAAGCCCTGGACGAAAAAACAGACGCCCCCATTTTAGTCCAGCCCGTCTTCCACCCCGACCGTGGTCGTAAGGGCTTAAGAAAGAAGTTACATAAAACCGCCCGCCTCATGGGCATTACCTCCGCCTCTTTGATGGATAAAGCCATCGACGCCGCGCTTGAAGCCTTTGATAAGTTTAATAAATGGCAGCGTCAGCGCGGCGAAGAAATTCTCTCCCAGCTTAAGCCTGACGAACGCGCTATTGTCATCGTTGGTCGCGCCTATAACACCTACGACGAAGCCATGACGCTGAACATCCCGGAAAAGCTCCGCGACATGAATATTTTAGCCATCCCCCTCGATTTCCTCCCGCTGGAGTCTCTAGCCGCCGAGGTCATTAAGGCTCACCCCAATATGTACTGGAAAGCCGGCCAGAAGATTTTGGGCGCCGCCCGCCTGATTGCCCAGGACCGCCGCCTCTTTGGTTTATATGTTACCAATTTTAATTGTGGCCCGGACTCCTACCTTGTGAAATTCTTTAGTAAAGAGACCGAAGGCAAACCCTTCCTGACGATAGAAATAGATGAGCACTCCGCCGACGCCGGTATCATTACCCGCTGCGAGGCTTTTATCGATACTATCCGTAACGCCCGTACGCGGGGCATTAGCCAGCCCATCCCCCATGTTAGTATCTCCTCCGGCGGCGGCAACCACCGCACCGTCTATATCCCCTACATGATTGACCACGGCTATATCCTGGCCGCTGCCATGCGCCACGGCGGCGTTAACGCTTTGCCCCTCCCCGAATCCGACCAGCAAACTTTAGACATCGGGCGCAAATACACCACCGGCAAGGAGTGTTATCCCTCCATCATCACCACCGGCGATATCGTTAAAAAAACCATGGCGCCGGACTTTGACCCCGATAATTCGGCTTTCTTCATGCCCGCCGCTTCCGGTCCCTGCCGCTTTGGACAGTATAACCGCTTGCACCGCCTCGTGCTGGATGAGCTCGGACTCCAAAATGTCCCCGTCCTCGTTTTTGACCAGACCGGCGGCTATCATAAGGACATGTTATCCATGGGTACAAACTTCCGCCTCAACGCCTGGAAGGGCTTTATCGTTCTGGATTCCTTGCAGAAAATGCTGCTGGAGCGCCGTCCCTACGAGGTCAATCAGGGCGAGATGGACGCCGTCTATAAAGAGTGGCGCGATAAGCTGATTGCCAGCGTTGGACAGAAAGTGCCCGTGCTGGAAAAGCTTTCCATCCAGGCCCGCGGCGCTTTCGACGCGGTGAAAATCGATACCAGCACGCGCAAGCCCCGCATCGGCATTGTGGGGGAGATTTTTGTCCGGAGCAATTACTTCGCCAACGATAGGCTCATCCAGAAACTGGAGGCTTTAGGCGCCCAGTGCGGCGTTCCGCCCATCGAGGAGTGGTTCGACTATATCGACTTCGAGCGGGAGTTCCGCTATGGCAAGCACATCGAGGGGGGCTGGAAGGACTGGACGAAGCAAAAGCTGACCGAAATCGTTATGGAGACGACCGTCGAGCGCTTGAGAAAGCAGTTCGATAAGTCTATAGAATCCTTTGCCCGCGAACTGCCGATGATTGACATCATCCGCAAGGGCCAGCAGTACCTGACCCCCGCCGTTGAGGGCGAGGCTATCTT
>CAIWTG010000005.1 GCA_903915565.1 uncultured Chloroflexota bacterium | reverse complement strand
GCCCCTTTTCATGAAATGAGGCAGGAAAGCATTAACGTTGCGGATATAACCCATGAGGTTGGTGTTGATGATGTAATGCCAGTCGTCCAGGCTGATATCTTCCAGTAGGCCTCTCACGCCGACAGCGGCGTTATTAATCAGGATATCGATATTACCGAAGATATTTATCGCTTTATCTTTCATGGCGGCGACGCTATCATCTCGGGACACATCGCATTCAATGGCTACCGCTCTACAGCCGAGCGACTCGATTTCTTTTTTTACCTTTTGCATGTTGGCCATATTCCGCGAGGCTAAAATGACGTCTGCCCCTTCTTTAGCCAGGGCAACAGCTACCGCCGCGCCGATGCCACCGGAAGAACCGGTAACAACGGCTGTCTTGCCTTTAAAATCCATCATTCTCCTTTTACCAAAGCATTATTATAAATAGCCTAAACAGACTATCTTTAACTGCATATAGCCCAGTTGCCCTTCCATGGAGCCTTCTTTGCCTATGCCAATGGAAAATGTTGCCGGAACTATAGTGAATAAACCCTATTTTTTCAACACTTCATATAAGTGGGCGAAGCTTTCATGCCGTATCGTCGCCATAAAGTCGGGGGCGCCGGGGGGACCCATCGGCGGGAATCGTTCGGCTAGGGTTACCTTTTCCTGAATCTCTTTTAAACTCCACCCTTTAGCGATGGCGTCCTTAATGGCGTCGGTTACGTACTTAACGTTATCATACATCACCTGCAAATGGTTTTTATCACAAAGTGGTCCGTGACCGGGAACGACCTTATCCACTTCCAGGGTCTGCAGCTTTTTGATTGATTTGAGCCATTCTTCGGGCACCGAATTCACCATAATCGGCATACCCATCACGATGTTATCAGAAGTGAAGACGACTCTTTCTTCCGGAACATAAACGGCTGTCTCCGAAGGTGTATGCCCCGGCACGCTCATGATGCGGAAGGTATGTTTACCCAGGTAAAGCGTCATATCCTGCGTAAAGGTGATATCCGGCAGGCGGTAGCGGAAGTCTTTATCCAGTGGCAGGGCGTCCGGAGCCATAAACTTCATTTGTCCTTCCAGGGCTTCTTTTTTATTGCGCTTAATGGCTTCCCGTGTACCTTCGTGGGCTATCAAAGTGCCGCCCATCCAGCAGTTGCCGGCAACATGGTCGTTGTGAGGTTCATTATTAATAATGTACTTTATCTCGCCAAGTTTGCTGGCATCCTCCCGCCACTTTTTGGCTTCCGCCGGCACCATCGGTGTATCAATCATCACAATGCCATCGGTCGTTACCACGAAGCTGCAGTTGCAGCCTTTAAAATTGAAGCCGGCATAAACATTATTTGTTATTTTTTCCATCGGACTCCCTTCTGGCCTGGTATTTAGTAATTATGGTTTTTACTATTATCTAATAGTATGTTGCTTAAAGTAAAATTTCCACGAATCAAGGTTTTGTCGGGGGGAAAGGGGGCGGCGGGGGATTTTTCACCCAGGCGTTAAGCATATCAACATCCCGTCCCTGCGCCTTTAGTCTTTGCGCCATGGTAGGAGGTGTGAGAATCAGGTAGTCCTCTCTTTTCATCCCTTCCAAAAGCCCATGAGCGCACTGCTCGGCGGTGAGGAACATCGGCCCTTTGGTAAAATGCACATCGGTAGCGCGCAGTTCTTTTTGTTTTTCCTCGGAGCCGACAAATCTAGAGTTTGCCGCAATTTCCGTAAGAACGCCGCCGGGAATCAGGCAACTCACTTTGATGCCCTTGGGACGGAGTGTCGCTGCCAGACAATCCGTTAAGCCGATGATGCCGGCTTTGGTGGTGACGTAGGGAGTATTCAACATTTCTGACCCAAACATCATCGCCTGGATGGATGAGACGGTTACGATATAGCCGGAACCTCGCTTAAGAAAATGGGGCAGGAAGGCTTGGATAACGCGGATATACCCTATCAGATTGGTGTTAATGATATATCGCCAGTCGTCCAGACTAACGTCTTCCAGCGAGCCGCGTATCCCCACCCCGGCGTTATTAATCAGAATATCGATATTCTCAAAGGCTTTAAGCGCCTTATCCTTCATCGCCATGACGCTCTCGTCTAAAGAAACGTCGCACTGGATAGCCACCGCCTTTCGCCCCAGAGATTCGACTTCCTTTTTCACCGCCGCCATATTCTTCATATTGCGGGACGCCAGTATGATATTGGCGCCCTCTTTAGCCAAAGCAATAGCTACCGCCTTGCCGATGCCGCCAGACGAACCTGTTATTAATGCGTTTTTACCTTTAAATTCCATATATTTTCCTCAACCTTCATTCGCGATAAAGTTTCAGCAGCCTCTGATAGTCTTCGGGAGTGTCAATATCTTCGAGGATAAGGCCGTCGTTAACCGGAACTTCTAAAGCCAGTTTTTCGTGCGCTTCTAAAACCGCTTTTAGTCCGCCCTCTTTCTTCCACCCCAAGATAGCCGGGATAAGGCTGGCGGGCAATAGCGGCGGATGGCCTTTCTTACCATTATAAGTAGGATAGATGATTTTATCCGGATTTTCACGCGCAACTTTTATTAGGCTTTGAATGGTTGCCGGTTTGACCAACGGGATATCCACCGGCAGAATAAAAAAGGCGCTATGTTCCGGGCATAACTGACGGACTCCCGCTTGAACCGATGTGAACATTTCTTTTTGATAGTCCGGATTATAGACGATGGTGATGTCCTTTTCTTTAATGGCAGCGACGATATCGTCTCGCCGGTAGCCGGTTACTAAAAAGATATCTACATCGACGCTTTTAAATGTGGCAATAATATGGTCGGTGACGGTGGCTTTGCCGAGCGGCAGGAGCGGTTTGAACTGCTTCATGCGGCTGGAGAATCCGG
>CAIWTG010000004.1 GCA_903915565.1 uncultured Chloroflexota bacterium | reverse complement strand
TTGAGGATAAACTCTCTTCAATTGGGCTTTCGTTAAATCCAAAAGCAGAGCCTATCGGCGAATTAGAGGACGAAGAACCGGAAGAAGAGGAAGAAAAACCGAAAGCCAAGAGTAAAAAGAAAAAAGCAGATAAGGAATAAACACGGAGAACCAGATATATGAGGCATAATATTGCAGGTAAAAGTTTAGGTCGCTCCTCCGGTCACCGGCGGGCGCTATATAGAAATCTCGTCACCTCTTTGTTGCGGCGCGAGAAAATCGTCACGACAGAAGCCAAAGCCAAACAGGTACGCGGTATGGCGGAGCAGATGATTACACTGGGGAAGAAGGGCGGCTTGTCTTCTTACCGCCAGGCGCTGGCGTTTATCATCGATAACAAAGTTACGGAAAAGCTTTTCTCCGACCTGGCGCCGCGCTACCAAGAACGCACCGGCGGCTACACCCGTATTACCAAACTTGAACCAAGAAAGGGCGATAACGCGCCGATGGTGCAACTGGAGCTGGTTAAATAGTCATTTGTGGTGAAGAATGGTGGCAGATGCGGCAACTGGCGCCAGGATTATTTTAATTATTGAATATATCGGTACAAAATACCACGGCTCCCAATATCAGGCTAACGCGCCGACGATACAGGGAGAGCTAGAAAAAGCGTTAAAAAAACTAACCGGTGAAAGGATAAGAATTAAAACAGCCAGCCGGACGGACGCCGGGGTCCATGCCCGAGGGCAGGTGGTGTGCTTTGATACCAAATCAAAGCTCCCCCTAAAGCCGTTCATCGACGGGATGAACTTCCATCTGCCGGGGGACATTGCAGTTAAAGGGGCTTATAAGGTGGACGCGAGCTTCGACGCGAGGCGCCGCGCATTGAGTCGGGAATACCGGTACAGCATCTACAACAGCCCGACGCGCTCCCCGCTTAAAGAGGGAACGGCATGGCGGGTGGCGGGTAAGCTGGACACCGCGGCGATGCAAAAAGCCTGCGAGACATTAATCGGGCGGCACGACTTCACTTCCTTCGTCGGCAGCGAAATCGTCGCCAAGGAAAAACGGACGGTCCGGGACATATATAAAGCAGAAATTACTAAGGATGGGGAGATGATAACGTTCGACATTACGGCGAACTCATTTTTACCCCACCAGGTTCGCAATATGATAGGTTGTTTAGTTAAAGTGGGACAGGATAAAATGACAGCAGCAGAATTTAAACAATTAGTTGAATCCAGGACTCCCGGCCCGGCCGGAATGACGGCTCCAGCCGAAGGGTTATGCCTGGTGCAAGTTAATTATCCAGGTCCCTTCGAGGGAGAAACAAGATGAAAACTTACACCGCCAGACCGGCAGATATTAAACGCAAAGTACGTGTGATTGACGCCGCCGACCAGACCCTGGGCAGGCTCTCTATCCAGATAGCCCGGATTCTGATGGGCAAAGACAAGCCGATGTACACGCCGACAATCGATACCGGCGATTTTGTCACGGTTATCAACGCCGCCAAGGTACACGTTACCGGCAAGAAAACCGAGCAGAAGACATATTACCGCCACTCCAACTACCCAGGCGGTTTAAAGAGCATCACGCTGGGCAAGATGATGGATAAATTCCCCACCCGGGCAATCGAATACTCGGTTAAAGGGATGCTGCCCCATACGCGGCTCGGCGCCCAGATGTACCGCAAGCTAAAGGTTTACGCCGGAGCGGAATATCCTAATATGCCAAAAGCAAAAACAGAAAAACCAAAACAAGAAAAAACCACAAAATCATAATAAAGGGATTGGGTTGATATGGATAAACAAAGCTATTTTCACGGAACGGGCCGACGCAAGACGGCAACAGCGCAGGTAAAACTGATGGCCGGCAACGGCACTATCATCATCGACGGCAAGCCGCTGGAGCAGCGTTTCCCATCACTGGAACACCAACGCGTTATTATTCAGCCGTTCATGGCTACCGAGAGCAACGGCAAGTATAATGCGGTAGTCAAAGTGGCGGGCGGCGGAATTAGGGGACAGAGCGATGCCATCGCTCATGGTATCTCCCGCGCCCTCGTCCGCGCCGACGAACGCTATAAGCCTATCCTACGCCAGAATGGTATGCTAACACGCGACGCCCGCGCCAAAGAGCGGAAGAAGCCCGGCCTCAAGCGAGCCCGTAAGGCACCGCAGTACACCAAGCGTTAATTTTTATCTAAAGAAATATAAGCGCCAGGTTCAATCTGATATTTTCAGGAATCTGGCGCTTTTTTATTGGTAAAAGGTAGAATAGGAAGATGCCAGATTCTCGAATCATGCAAGTTGAAGGCGTTGGCGCGGTACTGCTAGAACGCAGCGGTCGGGCACGGCGCATTGTGATATCGGTGCGGGTGGGAAAAGGGGTGCGGGTGGCTGTCCCCTACCGGACGTCGTTTGACGACGCACTAAAATTCGTCCGTAAGAAAAAGTCATGGATTAATAAACACTCAATTAAGCTGCAGGAATATGAGAAACGCAAACAGAGTTTTAGCGAAGACTTTCAATCAATAAATAAAGCGGCGGCGCGTAAAAGAATTATCACGAGGCTGGCAGAACTGGCAAAGCAACACGGATTTACTTATAGAAACGTAAGCATCCGGAACCAGAGAACGCGCTGGGGGAGCTGTTCGGCCAAGGGCAACATCAGCCTGAATTTGAAACTGGTGGCGCTGCCGCCAGAGCTTTGCGACTATGTCATTCTTCATGAATTAGTACATACCAGGGTGCACAATCACAGTCGGGGGTTCTGGCAGGAACTGGATAAATATGTGGGGGATGGGAGGGCTAAAGCCAAAGAGTTAAGCGAATACGGGGTGGGGATATTGTGAATTACCCTATCCCTTTTCCAGCCGTTCTTTGAGATAGTTGATATATTTTATCGGTGTAGGGTCTACCTTATAAAGAATCGCCAGGTAATAGCTGACGTAATCCGCGATAGAAATAAGGCTGACCATTTGCGCCAGGGGGCTTTTCCCTTCCGCGTCCACAAACTCATAAGCGACGCCGCTTTGCTTTAAGAGTTCGCAGGTGACATCGTAGCGGAGTTTAATGCGCGAGCTAAAGGTGGGCGAGCGTAACAAGATAACACGGATTTTAGAAGCTATCTCTTTGGGCAACGGGAAGCCGACGGTAGCATTATGGTTGAGTTCCGGGAAAATGTCGTAAAAAGTCCAGGACTTGCTGTTCTCGTTAATCTGTGTTTTCCAACGATGCGCGACCTCGGCGATGATGCCGGCGCCATAAATCACCGACAGGCAGCCATAAAGCCGCTGCGCCAACTGCTTGGCGGGATTGGACTTTAGCGGCGACTTTTCGTCGAGCCGGGCAGAAAGTTTTTCTAGAACCTGAACCGCCTCCGTCACGTCCGCCGATTTATCGGCAATAAAACCGAGCTTCTGGAGGATGCCGAGGGTGGGGATAAAGCTAAAGCCGAGGGCGGCGCGGGGCTGGGTTTGATATGCTACTTTAAAGACCGGGACCTGGTGGGCAGCGGCCAGCTTTTCCACCTTGCCGCCGGAGGTAATGGCCAGTTTCTTCGCGCCCGATTTTAATGCCTGTTCAAAGCCGGAGAGGGTTTCTTCGGTGTTGCCGGAATAGCTAGAGACAATCACCAGCGTTTTATCGTCGACGTAAGCGGGCAGGCCATAGTCGCGGTGGATGAGGATGGGAATTTGTAGCTCCGTTTGAACGAGCGTCCTAACGAGGTCGGCGCCGATAGCCGAGCCGCCCATGCCTAAGACGACTACTTTATTAATGTTTTTATAGTCGGGCGGGAGCGGAAAGCTCATGACCTGTTTCCACGCCTCGCGGCAAGTCATCGGGAATTCTTTAATGCGCGTCAGCATAGTGTCGGGGTCGAGCTGCTGGTATATTTTTAGGTCGTCCAGATTAGTGTTAGGCATATATTACACTCCCGCAATCTTCTTGCCGATTTCTAAAAATCGCATAGCCCGCTCCGGTGAATCGGTCTCACAGTATATACGCAGCAGGGGCTCGGTGCCGGAGAAGCGTATCAGCAGCCAGCTCTCGTCGGCGAGGACGAAGCTATAGCCGTCGGTGGTATCCAGTTTAGCCACCTTAACGCCGTCAATGGTCTTGGGCGGATTATTCTTAACGCACCCGATAATCGCTTTACGTTCGGCTTCGGGGAACTTTATGTCAACACGTCGATAGTGGTGCTGTCCAACTTTGCTATATAGATAATCCAGCAATTTTGAGGGGTTTTTACCCGTCTTTACGATGAAGTCGAGGAAAAACAGGTTAGCCAGAATGCCGTCGCGCTCCAATACATGACCGCGGAAGCCGTAGCCGCCGCTCTCCTCCCCGCCTATCATGGCATTCTCCGACTGCATTAACGGGGCGATGTATTTAAACCCTACCGCGGTCTGGAACACCGGCACATTATAAAGCTTGCCGAGTTTGTCAGCCATACTGGTGGTGGTGAGCGTTTTAATAATAGCGCCGCGCTCGCCGCGGACTTCAAGAAAATAAAGACATAGCAAAGCGAAGACTTGAAGCTGGGTAATAAAATTACCCTTTTCATCAACGGCGCCCATGCGGTCGGCATCGCCGTCGGTGGCCAGGCCTACATTGGCTTTATTCTTTTTAATAACTTCTGCCAGCTCGTTAAGGTGCGGGAGAATCGGCTCCGGGTGGAGGCCGGGAAAAAGAGGGTTGCGTTCGCCGTGGATTTCCATGACCTTTAACGAACCGCCCTCCAGAATTCTCTTAAGATAACCGACGCCGGCTCCATAAAGCGGGTCAATAATTACCTTAAGCTTGGCGCGCTTTAAAGCCTTGATATCAACTAGCCGGGCAACCTGTGCAAAATACTCCGGGGCAAGGTCGGTCATGGCGACCAGTCCTTTTGCTTTAGCTTCTGCTAAAGGCAGGCGTTTCACCTTGCCGGCGGCATACGCTTTGTTAATAAAACTAACGATTTTAGAGGTGACGGCATCAGAGGCGCTCCAGCCATTTTCATCTTTAAACTTAAATCCGTTCCACTCCCCGGGGTTGTGGCTGGCGGTAATGACGATAGCGCCGGCGGCCTGCCGGGCAACGACGCCGTAACTAATGACGGGCGTGGGAGTGGCAGCGGAGGTCAAAGATACTTTAATGCCGTTGCCCGCAACTACCTCGGCGGCGGCAGCGGCAAAATCCTCGGAGGCAAAGCGGGTATCATAGCCGATGATGATACCGCGTTTAGCCAGCTTATTGCTAATAAGAAAATCGGCGACGCCCTGGGCGCAATAGCGGACGTTCTCAAAGGTAAAATCCTCGGCGATAACGGCGCGCCAGCCGTCTGTGCCGAACTTAATGGGATTATGTTTAACGATATCAGTCACCCCTTTCTCTAGAAAGGCGAGTGAGTTACTTTTCCTGCATCAGCTTTTTTATCTTAGAGACTTCTCTTTCCACCGAGTTCTTTTCCCAATCGGAGCCTCGTTGGAAGATGAAGACGAACATGGCGTGCAGCGCTACCGCGACGCCCCACCCCACGAGGGGCCAGATAAACCACACGTAGCCGCCGGGGCTGGTGACCACCCAGATAATAATGAAGGCGATATTGAAGAGAAGATAAACGGCAAGGTGAGAGAAAAAAGCCTTTTTATCGTCCATACGTTTTTGGGCTGCTTGCCTGATTTCTTCTTCAGTTGGTTTGGTTGGCATTTAAAAACCCCCTTTAGGTTAAGTATCAATTTTCAAGTAACACACTGCCCTGCCCCACCTGGATTCTGGCCTTCGCCAGAATGACAGTCATGCTATTTCCCAAATCCTTCTTTTTTAAGAATGGCTGCTTTATCGGTCTTTTCCCAGGGGAGGTCGAGGTCGGGACGGCCAAAGTGTCCATAGGCGGCGACCTGGCGGTAAATTGGGCGGCGCAGTTTAAAGTAGTCGATAATGGCGCCGGGACGCAGGTCGAAGTGTTTGTTAATCAGGTTAAAGATTACCGACGCCGGCACCTTTTCCGTCTCGAAGGTTTCGATAGAGATAGAAAGCGGGTGGGCTCTGCCGATAACGTAAGCCACCTGGATTTCCACACGGTCGGCCAGGCCGGCAGCGACGACGTTTTTGGCAATGTAGCGCAGCATATACGCGGCAGAGCGGTCGACCTTGGTGGGGTCTTTGCCGGAGAAAGAGCCGCCGCCGTGGCGGGCGACGCCGCCATAAGTATCTACGATAATTTTGCGTCCGGTGCAGCCGGTATCGGACACCGGCCCGCCGATGACGAACCTGCCTGTGGCATTAACGTAATATTTGGTGTCTTTATCAATATATTTGGCAGGCACGATTTCTTTAATAACGTATTTGATAATGTCTTTCTCTATTTTGTCGTGGGAAACATCGGGGTCGTGCTGGGCGCCGATGACAACGTTATCCACGCGCCTGGGGACGCCTTTGGAATATTCCACCGTCACCTGCGATTTGCCGTCGGGGCGAAGGTATTTAAGCGTACCGTTTTTGCGGACTTTAGCCAGCTGTTGGGCAAGCTTGTGCGCGAGGGAGGCGGTGAGGGGCATCAGCTCGGGGGTTTCATTACAGGCAAAGCCGACCATCATGCCCTGGTCGCCGGCGCCGATTTTATCAAAGCCGTCAACCCTTTTCTCCTCTTTAGCTTCTAGCGATTTACTCACGCCCAGGTCAATATCTTTCGATTGCTCTTTAATTGACGAAAGAATGCCCACCGACTGATAATCAAAACCATATTCCGGTTTAGTGTAGCCGATTTCTTTAACGACGCTCTTAACGATGCCCGGCACGTCAATATAAGACTTGGTGGTAATCTCTCCCAGCACCATAACGAGGCCGGTGGTAGTCGTTACCTCACAGGCGACGCGGCCATCAGGGTCTTCCTTCAAAATTTCATCCAGGATAGTGTCCGCCACCTGGTCGCAGATTTTATCAGGATGCCCCTCGGTAACAGATTCCGAAGTGAATAGAAACTTTGGTGAGGAAGAAAAGTTATTCGACATATATTTTCCTCCGACTAATCCAAATCCCCCCTTAAAAAGGGGGAGGGTATTAGGTCCCTTCCTCCCAGCTGGTTAAGTACTTACGCTGTTCAGCCGTCAGGGTGTCAATAGCGACGCCCATGGCTTTGAGCTTAAGCCGGGCGACCTCTTTATCAATCTTTTCGGGGACGGGATGGACTTTAACCTCCAGTTTGCCCCGGTTCTTGACAATATATTCCATGCACAGCGCCTGGTCGGCGAAGGACATATCCATAACGCTGGCGGGGTGACCCTCCGCCGCCGCGAGATTAATCAGGCGTCCTTCGCCCAGGAGGTAAAGACACCTGCCGTCCTTGAGTTTATATTCGTCAACGTAAGTGCGGATGGTGCGTTTGTTTTTACTCAATTTTTCCAGGACGGGTATATTGATTTCGGCATTAAAGTGGCCGCTGTTGGCCAAGATAGCCCCGTCCTTCATTACCTCAAAGTGCTTTTTATCAATTATATTCTTATCGCCGGTGACGGTAATAAAGATATCGCCGATTTTGGCGGCATCCATGAGCGGCATTACCTGATAGCCTTCCATCACGGCCTCTAAAGCGCGCACCGGCTCAACTTCAATAACGATAACGTGCGACCCCAGCCCTCTGGCCCGCAGGGCAACGCCGCGTCCCGTCCAGCCGTAGCCGCAAACCACCACTTTTTTCCCCGCCCAGAGGATATTGGTGGCGCGGGTGATGCCGTCAATGGTGCTCTGGCCGGTGCCGTAGCGGTTATCGAAGAGGTGTTTTGTATCGGCATCGTTGACGGCGATAAGGGGATATTTAAGCCGGCCGTCTTTATACATCGAGCGCAGGCGGATAACGCCGGTGGTCGTTTCCTCGCTACCGCCGATAACATTTTTAAGGAGTTCCTTCCGTTTGGTATGCAGCGTAGTCACGAGGTCGGCGCCGTCGTCAATGGTGATGTTGGGTTTATGTTCGAGCGCAGCCATGATGTGTTTATAATAGGTATCGCCGTCCTCACCCTTAATAGCGAAGGTGGGGATGCCGTATTCCACCAGAGCCGCGGCAACATCATCCTGGGTGGAGAGGGGATTAGAGGCACAAAGCGTTAAGTCGGCGCCGCCGGCTTGCAGGGTTAAACCAAGGTTGCCTGTCTCGGTGGTAATATGCAGGCAGCCGGAAATGCGCACGCCCTTTAAGGGTTTTCCTTTTTCGAAGCGCTTCCGTATTAATGCCAAAACCGGCATTTCACGCGCGGCCCACTCCATTCGCTGGCGGCCCATCGCTGCCAGGGTAATGTCTTTAACATCATATTTTTTTACGGTCACAATAACTCCCAATTTACCACTGATACCAACACCCAATGATACATCAAAAAGGGGGTCTCATTCAAACGGAAGCGCTACAAAATCTATAGCTAGCCGATAGTCCAGTCGCGGTAGCCCTGCTTGATGACCGCCACGTATTCTTTGGACGGCAGAGCTTCCTCCAGCTGGCCGGACTTAATGAAGGCGACTGCCTGGTGCGGCTGGTTATCTTCGTCGAAGACAGTAACATTCATCCGCCCGTAGCCGACGTCGTATTTTTCCAGCTGCTTTATGCCGGCTTCGGTGACCTCGTAAATAGCGCCGCGGACCTTTTCGCCGCGGAAGGGCTTGATTGAAGCCGTGCCGCCGTGCCAGGTGCGCGACCAGCCGGCGAAAATCAATTTATAGTTGGGCAAAACCGCCGAGAAACGCGGCTTGGCATCAGGACAACGTTCCTGCATCTGCCGCTTGTTCAAATTGCTGGCATAGGCGAAGTAATCAATGGTTTTACCCGGCTGGGTCAAGCGCGCCTCCCGTTAAAGATTTCTCTGCCATTATAGCCCTTTGCGGTGGGGAATTAAAGATATGACGCATCTATTCGAAAATTAATAACAAAGCCATGATGCCGATGCCAGCAGCAACCAAAGCGAATTGTAAGAGAGACCTGCTTACCTATTTCTTTGCTTCGGGCGCATCGGAACTGCCATGCCCGTGTTTGGTCTCAAGCACCTGAAGACGTTTACCATCAGTAACGACGATACCAAAGGTCTTTAGCAGAGCTTCAGGCGTTAAGACTTCTTGAGGTGTGCCGATAGCTACTACTTTACGAGCTAGGAGCATTACTTGGTGGCAAAGCGTCGCTTCTTCCTGAATATCATGCGTGGCGACAGTAATAGAGGCTCCCCGGTGCAGTTCATCATTAACTGCCTGTAAATAGAGCTCTCTGCCTCCGGCATCCAGACCAGATGTCGGTTCATCAAGTACCAGCAGGTCCGCCTGATGAGCCAGAACTTGAGCAATATAGGTCCGTTGTTGCTGCCCACCGGACAGAGACCGTAATGGAGAGTCAGCCAATTTCTGGATACCCATGGCACGCATGGCAGTAAAAATAATTTCATCGTCCTGCCGGCTCATGCGTTTCCACAGCCCGTAAAGAGGGAATCGGCCCATGCGCACGACATCTACGACGCGAATCGGTAATACAAATCCAGAATTATGGAATTGTCCAAGATAGGCAATCCGGCGGTGGTTACTGCCGGGAGGTGTGCCAAATATTGATAACTGACCTCCCAGAGATGGCAGCAAGCCAACAATTGTTTTCAGGAGAGTCGATTTGCCGCAACCATTGGTGCCGATAAGGGCGATGGCCTCGCCCGGTCTTAACTCGAAGTTGATATCGAGCACCACAACTTCTTTAGAGTAACCAATATCAAGTGCTTTGGCCTGTATGCAGGGAGTGCTGACGCTCCCTGGTGAGGTAACAACCTTTCCCTGACTATCCACGTGTCAACTCCTGAGGATGAACCAGCCGACGGTGACGTATATTCTGTATAACAAATACAATAAAGAAAATTAATACGGTTACGAGTATTATCGAAGCACCCGCGGCCAAGTTGAAGTGGTAGCTAATCAGCAAACCTGAGTACATTGACAACACTCCAAAGAAAATCGCCCAGGCCATCATGGTTTCTATCTTTCTTGAAAGTAGTGCACCGGCACCAGCTGGTGCGATGAGCAAGCCGAAGACAAGCAAAGTGCCGACCGTTTGGAAAGATACAATAACCGTAATTGCAATCATGAACAACATGATATTGTGATAGAGACGGACCGAGAAACCGGCTACTTCTGCTTGTTCCGGGTCAAAGCTTAGCAATAAAAATGGGCGTCGGCAGATGATGACGATAGCTATAATTACTAATGTGGCCACGAGCTGAATCAGAATGGACTGGACGCTGATACCTAAAATTTCACCAAATAATATTCGAGTGAGATCACCGCTAAAGGAGTTCGAGCGGGATACAATTACCACACCTAAAGATAACATTCCAATGAAAAGAAGCCCAATGGCAGTGTCCGAGGACAATCGCGACCGCTGTGTAATCAGGGTAATACCACCTATCATAAATCCGGCGCCGATAGCCGCTCCGATTATACCAGGGAAGCCTACCAGGATCGCCACGGCAATACCAGGTAACACGCCATGGCCGAGTGCATCTCCGATAAAAGCCAGCCCTCGCAGGATAACAAAAGTACCGGCAATAGCGCAGGCGATAGATACCAGAATACCGGCAATTAACGCCTGGAGCATAAAGCTATTGGATGAGAAAGGTGTTATCAGTATATCCATTTGCGGCAACCTCTCTTATTTCAACGCATCGGTAATCACATTAGCTATATTCATCATGAATGTGAAATAGGAACCATCGTCGGGTAAGGCGTGCGTGGTAAGTTCAATTACTTGTACAACGGTCTCATCACCGATGGCTTGAGCCACGGCAGGCGATGTACCAAGCTCGGTGAATATCGCCTTAACACTGTTATCCTCAATGGCCTGCTTGAGCACGGCTAAGTCCGCCGCCGATACCTCTGCCTGTGAAGACAAACTCGGTATGATTACCCCTACGAGCTTGAAATTATAGCGTTGGGCAAAGTATCCCATTGATTCATGTCCGGTAACCAGTTTGCGATCTGCCTGTGGTATTTGTGCCACAATATTAGCAACTTCGGTATTCAAGCTAGCCAACTGGTTTTCCAGGTCCGTTGCTTGGGCAGCCACATCCAGATTAAGGTCGTTTATGAGAACAGGAACGAGGGCGCCGACGACACTTTTCATCATTACCGGGTCCATCCAGAGATGGGGATCAGCAGCGCCAATAGCTTGATCAGGGTCACCGGAAGGAATGCCCTCGCCGGTTCTCACATGACGAATAGTAACAT
>CAIWTG010000003.1 GCA_903915565.1 uncultured Chloroflexota bacterium | reverse complement strand
TAATCAGGGGGCTTTCCTGGCGGGCGGCGATGATTTTATTTTCGCCAGCTATCATCGCTATCATCGTATAGGCGCCCTCGATATCCCGCACCGCCAGCGTCACCGCCTTTTCAAAATCGCCGTTGTAATACTTTTCAATCAGGTGCGCGATAACTTCGGTATCGGTCTCCGAAGCCAGAACATGTCCCTCGGCGGTCAACTTTTCCCGCAACTTCATGAAGTTATTGATAGTTCCATTGTGAACCACGGCAATCCTGCCTTTGCAGTCGGTATGGGGGTGGGCATTGATTTTTGAAGGCTCGCCATGGGTAGCCCAGCGCGTATGCCCGATACCGGTTTTGCCGTCGTGGGGTTTTAATGCAGCCGCCAACGCTTTGACGCGGACGACATCCTTATAAATTTCGATGCCGCCGTCAGCGATGGCGATACCGCAGGAATCGTAACCGCGATATTCCAATTTGCCCAGGGCGTTCAGGAGAATCGGCTGGGCTTTTTTATCTCCGATATAACCAACGATACCGCACATTTATAAAATCTTTCTAAACCTAAATTACTAGAGAGTGGTCAGGCAGCCGGGTATTGATTAACTTCATATTTTGAACCTGACAATAGTTACCGACGATAACTCCCGGCTGGCAAGTGACGCTGCTCTCAATCTTGCAGCCCTCACCCATAATGACGCCGACATTTATCGTCGGGGTTTCGCCATCGACCCTGACCTCACTGGTTCCGGCGAGGGCGGTAAATCTCCCCTTAATCACGCAGCCGCTATCAATCACCGAGTCGCTGATAAAGCAGCTCGGCCCGATATTAACATCGTCGCCGATGACGCTGTTCTTAATCTGGGTAAAAGAAGCCAGTACGACATTATCGCCGATGGTGGTGGAAGGCATCACACAGACAAGCGGACCGATATCGCAACCCTTCCCGATTACCACCGGACCATAAATACACGAGCCGGCGTGGATGACCGTACCTTCGCCAACGACGACCTTGCCTTTAACGATGACGCCGTCCTCGATAGTGCCGCCCAGACCCGCCTCGACGTTCTGGAGGATGGCACTATTCAGGTCGATAACATCCCAGGGATAAATGACATCGAGCCAGGTGCCTGCGGTTTCCACCGCTTTCATGGAAAAGCCCTCATTGAGCATATTATTCAAGACGTCAGGAATATCCAGCACGTTTTCCATATGGTCGAAGACTTCTCGGGTAAAGGAATAAATGCCGGTGTTGACCAGATTGCTGCCGGCTTGTTGGGGTTTTTCAATAATACCCGTTACTTTACCGCGCTGGGCATTCACCACGCCGTAACGTACGGGGTTATCGACCCTTTTTACCAGCACGGCCGCCGGCTTAATCTCGGCAAACGCGGCGATGGTAGAAGCCTCGATGAGATTATCGCCGGGCAGAACGAGGAATTCATCTTTAACAATGTCCTTAGCCTGTAATAAAGCGTGGGCGGTGCCCAGCTGCCGCGCCTGGGTAACGTAGGTGAGATTAACTCCCAACTTTTCGCCGGAGCCAAAATAGTCAAAGACCTGTTCTTTACGATACCCGACCACCAGGACGATATTGCGGATGCCGACTTTGGCCAGGGACTCGATAATGAACTGGAGGATGGGCTTATCGGCGATGGAAATCATCGCCTTAGGCCTGGTAACGGTAAAAGGCCTCAAGCGCTGCCCCTCACCGGCTGCTAAAATTACTGCCTGTTTCATATTCCACCCCTACAATAACTTAGAATTAGGCAAGATATTCCCCCGGGCGACCACGCCCGGTCCAATAAAGGCATTACTGCCAATCACCGTGCCGACGTTGATGCAAGAATTAATCCCGGTTTTAACATTATCGCCGATAATGGCGCCAAGTTTGTGCCGCCCGGTGTCAATACCAGCGACCGTGATGTTTTGCTCGTCCAGTCTTAAATTGGCGATTTTAGTGCCGGCACCAAAGTTACAGCCCTCGCCGATAACACTATCGCCGACGTAGTTCAAATGGGGGACGTGGCTGCCGTTCATAATGATGGAGTTTTTAACTTCTGACGCGGCACCGATATGGCAGTGATTACCGATAGTGGTGGCGAGGCGGATATAGCAATTGGGCCCGATGAGGCAATCCTCGCCGATAATCACGGGACCTTCGATGTAGGCACCGGATTTTATAACGGTGTTTTTGCCGATGACCACCGCGCCGTGAATGAACACGTTCTCCTCTACCGTACCGAGGTTCTGGGGCTTGAGGGTTTTCATCATGGTTTCGTTGGCGCGGAGTAAATCCCAAGGGTAAGAAAAGTCCTGCCAGGACTTTAACTGGTAATAGGATAGTCCGGGTTTTTTCTGCATCAGGATTTTTAACGAATCAGTAATTTCATATTCGCCGCGGGGGGATTTTTCTGTTTTTTCTATGGCGTCGAAAACCTCCGGCGTAAAGAGGTAAAGACCGGCATTAGCCATTAGAGAAGGCGGGCGCTGGGTTTTTTCGTAAATGCCAACAACTTTGTCCTTGGAAATTTCCACAATGCCTAAACCGGCGGGGTCTTTGACTTCAAAGACGCCCATGGTGTTGTGGGGGCTTTTTATCAGCTGCTTAATGTCCGCGCGGTTGATTATCACGTCGCCGTTGATGACGAGGAAATTACCGGTAATAACGCTGGCGGCCATACGGATAGCATCGGCGGTGCCGAGCTGCTTACGCTGCTCGGAATAAGCAATCTTCACACCCCACTTTTCCCCGCCGCCAAAATAGCTGCGGACCTGTTTATCGCAATAGCCAACGACAAAGACAAATTCCGTAACGCCCGCCGCTTTAACCTCGGTAAGGAGGTGCTCCAAGATGGGTTTGCCGGCAATGGGCAACATCACCTTGGGCCGGGTGGCGGTGAGGGGACGCATACGCTGGCCTTCGCCGGCGGCGAGAACAACAGCTTTCAATTTGGTTTCACTCCAACATTTACTTTTTCATTTAATAGCGTTAAGCAATTATCATAAAGCTCCCGGGCGCGTTTTTCAGTTTTGGCTTCGGCGGTGATTCTTATCTTGGGTTCGGTGCCGGAGGGACGCACCAGCAGCCAACCATCGGAAAAATTAAGTTTAACGCCGTCCGCGTTAAGGATGGAGAGGGGTTTGAGCGATTTTAGTTTAGCTTCCACCTGTGACATGGCGAGTCCTTTGCTTTCTATACTGCCGCGAATAAGCGGATAAACCGGCACAGCATCAACGGCGACGGAAAGCTTTTGTTCGGCCGCCAGAGCGCAAATAACCACCGCCGCATAAATACCGTCGGGGCAGAGGGAAATTTTGGGAAAAATCCAGGCGCCGGCCGTCTCGCCGCCGAAATCGCCGCCATGCCGCAGCTCTTCGGAGACAAAGCTATCGCCGATTCTGGTGCGCCTGACCTTCAATCCCATCTCGTCAATCATCAACGAAGCATCCAGCGTGGTAACAATGTCCTTAGCAACCAACACACGGACTAAAAGCGCCAATAAAACATCGCCGGTAATAAACCGTCCGAGGTCATCAACCGCCATCATGCGGTCAGCATCGCCGTCATGGGCGATACCAAGGGCGGCGCCGGTTTCTTTAACCGTTTTCATTAACTCACCCAGATTGGCAGCAGCTGGCTCGATGGCGTGGGTAGAAAAGCCGCTCGGGGAGCAGTTTAGAGCGATAACTTCACAACCAAGTTTTTCCAGCAGGCGCGGCGTGATGATCGAACCAGCGCCACCGCCGGCATCCACGACGACTTTGACATTAAGCTTTCGAGGGAAGTGAGCAAGTATGGCGTTGATATGGTTGTCCATAGCTCCAATGTAACGTTCAGCATAATGCACCAGATGCCAGTCGGCAACATCAACAGAATCGGATAAAATCTGCTTTTCCAGTCGCTGCTGCTGAGCAAGGTCAAAGGACGAGCCGTCCGGATTGAAGAACTTGATACCGTTATATTCGGGGGGATTATGGGAGGCGGTAATTTCTATTCCGGCGTCGAACTCGCGGGCGATATAGGCGAGGGTCGGGGTGGGGATGATACCGGCATCCTGACATCTGGCTCCGGCAGCCAGCAACCCACTGATAACAGCATGCTTCATGGCGTCGCCGGAGGTACGCGTATCCCGTCCGATAACAACGTTAGGATAATCGGCACCGACAGCTAATCCCGCACGAAAAGCTATATTTAGCAGGTCTTTATTGAAAAGGGCGCGTATGCCGGAAGAGCCAAATAGATTCATAACACATTAATTCTACTACGACCATAACAAATGTCAACCAAGCTAACCCCGATAGAATAGGATGATTTTTGACCCGGCTACTCGGTAGGCACGACCGTTTTTCCCAGTTTTACCGTACAGACATGACGCCTAGAAAAGCCAGAGAAACGATGATTTTGCCTATTGGATAATGTCAATTATGCCTACCGGCTCTAAGGCTTTTGCGCATTGTTTCGATTGACAGCGGGGAATATAATGAGAGAAACAGGAGGCAGATATGGTAGAACCGGATGATAAGGACACCGACAGTTTAAGCACGTACGATGAACTGCTGCCGGGCGAAATGGCTTCCAAGGCGCAGGAAATCGGCATCAAGAAAGCCAATCTGGACTTTCTAAGCACCTTCGCCCTGGCGGTGCTGGCGGGGGCTTTCATCGCGCTGGGGTGTATCTTCTATACCATATCGCAAACGACGGGCGGGGTAGCCATCCCGTGGGGCGTCAGCCGGATAATCGGCGGTTTGGCGTTCAGTCTGGGGCTGATTTTAGTCATTGTGGGCGGGGCGGAACTATTTACGGGCAACAACCTGATTATCATGGCCTGGGCGAGCCGCAAACTTTCTACCTGGCGCGTGGCGCGCAACTGGGGCATCGTCTTCGTCGGCAACCTCTGCGGGGCGGTGGCGACAACCCTCGTGGTTTTCTGGAGCCAGCATTATCAGATGGACAACGGCGGGGTAGGAGCGACGGCTTTAAATATCGGGATAACTAAAGTTGATCTGGGCTTCGGCCAGGCGATAATACTGGGCATATTGTGTAATGCCATGGTGTGCATGGCGGTCTGGTTGTCTTACAGCGCCCGCACGGTGCTGGGCAGGGTGACGGCCCTCATCTTCCCCATCGCGGGTTTTGTAGCCGCCGGATTTGAACACTGTGTGGCAAACATGTATTTCATCCCTTACGCAATCCTGGTCAGGGCCGGCGCTCCGGCCTCGTTCTG
>CAIWTG010000002.1 GCA_903915565.1 uncultured Chloroflexota bacterium | reverse complement strand
GCCCCCGCCAGTCTGGTTCCGATTATCGCCGCGAAACTCTCGGAAGCGACGTATCGTCCTTTGCCGGAGTCGAAGCCCGGCGTTGTCGCCGCAGAAGCCGCTGAATTTTTGTACCAACAATGTGCGCCGTATAATGCTTTACTGACCGGTTGCGGCTTGGGGCAGGACCCGTCCACCGTAGAATTTTTGAACTCACTGTTATTGAAGAAAGACTTACCGGTATTAATTATCGACGCCGATGGTTTGAATATTTTATCAAGGATGCCGGAATGGTGGCAGCAAATACCCGACGACGCTATACTCACCCCCCACCCCGGTGAAATGGCGCGGCTGACCGGCTTATCCATTGATGCAATTCAAACCGACCGCACAGGAGTTGCCCTTAAGTACGCGGACAAGTGGAAAAAGACGGTTGTGTTAAAGGGAGCCTTCACCGTGATTGCCTCCGCCGACGGTAAATGCCGCATCAGTCCCGTTGCCAATCCGGGTCTGGCATCGGCCGGGACGGGCGATGTTTTAGCTGGTGTTATCGCCGGTCTCAAGGCGCAGGGGCTTAAGTCCTTCGATGCCGCGGCGCTGGGGGTCTACCTGCACGGTGCTGCCGGTGATAAAATAAAAGATGAACTGGGCGACACGGGTATGATTGCTTCCGACCTTCTGCCTGCCCTGCCGCTGGTGATTAAACAGCTGAAAAACGGGGACTAAATAGGAGAAAAATATGCTGCTGGTTTTAGATATCGCTAATACCAATATTAAACTGGGCATGTACGATGGGGATAAACTGAAGGCGACCTGGCGCATTTCCACGGGCGTCCAGCGTATGGCTGATGAATATGCTGTGATGTTATATAACCTGCTTAAACACGAGGGTATAGATTTTAAAGACGTTAAAAAAGTCGCAATGAGCTGCGTCGTCCCGCCTCTTATGACGACGTTTAACGAACTATTTGAAAGATATTTCAAAATACAGCCGCTGGTAGTCGGGCCGGGCATTAAAACCGGCGTGCGCATTCGTTATCCCAACCCTCGTGAGGTTGGTTCCGACCTTATCGCTAACGCGGCTGCTGCTCTTAACCTCTATAAACCCCCGATAATCGTGGTGGCGTTGGGCACAGCCACCGCCTTCGCTATCGTTTCCAAAGACGGCGATTACGTGGGAGGGGTCATTGCGCCGGGACTTGGTATCTCCGCCGAGGCGCTTTATACCCGCACCGCCGCTCTCCCCAGGGTGGAACTGGCGAGGCCCAAAAAAGTCATCGGCGACAGCACGATGGCCGCCATGCAGTCGGGTCTGATTTTCGGTTGGGTCGGGCTTATCGAGGGCATCCTGCACCGTATTGAGGAAGAACTGGGCGAAAAGACGACAGTGGTGGCTACGGGCGGTTACGCTGGCATTCTCGCCAAAGAGACCAAAGCCATCGACGAGGTCAATCCAAACCTTACGCTTTATGGCGTTAAGGTTATCCACGACATGAACCGGGAATAATCCATTATTTTCCCTCTCCCTCGATGGGAGAGGGTAGGGTGAGGGTGAAATAATCCATGCTTAAAGGCAAAACGATTGTACTGGGGATTACCGGGGGCATTGCTGCCTATAAAGCCGCTGACCTTGCCAGCAAACTGACGCAGGCGGGGGCAAAAGTGGAAGTCATTATGACTGCGGCGGCGACGAAATTCATCACCCCCTTAACGCTGCGTAATATTACCCACCGTCCGGTGGTGACGGACATGTTTGAACTGGCTTCGGAATGGAGCGTGGAGCACGTCGCTTTAGCCGAAGCCGCCGACGTCGTAGTTGTTGCCCCGGCGACGGCTAACTCTATCGCCCGGCTGGCGGCCGGCATTGCCGACGATATGCTTGGTACGGTCCTGCTGGCGACCAAAGCGCCGGTGGTCATCGCGCCCGCTATGAACGACCTGATGTACAGCAATAAGGTAACGCAGGAAAACATTAAAAAGCTCAAGGCACGCGGTTTTAACTTTATCGAACCGGAATACGGGCGGCTGGCGTCAGGCAAAATGGGTAAGGGACGATTGCCGGATACGCCCAAAATTATCGAGGCAATCGAGCATGCTTTAGGGCAAAAAAGAGACTTTGAAGGCAAAACTATCGTCGTCACCGCGGGCGGCACCCGCGAGCCAATCGACCCTGTACGCCATATCGGCAACCGCTCCTCGGGTAAGATGGGTTACGCTTTAGCCGAGGCGGCTCGCGACCGCGGCGCTAAAGTGACGCTGATATCGGCTAACGTCTCGCTGGATGCGCCGGCTGACGTTACTATCATCAAAGCTCCGACGGCTTTAGAGATGAAGCAAGCGGTGGGTGAGGCGGTAAAGAAAGCGGACGTATTAATCATGGCGGCGGCGGTGGCGGACTATCAGCTGGAGGTCATCGCTAAAAACAAAATTAAAAAGGAGTCGGGACGGAACCTGACACTAAATCTGGTTAGAACCCCCGACATTTTGGGTGAAGTAAAAGGGCATTTTATTCGAGTAGGCTTTGCCGCCGAGAGTGAGAATCTGGTGGCTAACGCTAAGAAGAAACTTACCGATAAAAAACTAGATTTGATTATAGCCAACGACATTACCAAAACGGATAGCGGCTTTGACGCGAATACCAACCGCGTCGTCATTATAAATAAGAAAGGCAAAGCCGAAGAACTGCCTTTAATGTCCAAGCGTGAAGTAGCCGACAAAATCCTTGATAAGGTAAAAGAACTTATTAAGTAACGGGGAGAGTTTGAGAGGGGCGCTAACCCCTCTCTTTTGCCCTCCCCCTCTCTGTATACGGAGAGGGGAACTAAAGGGGTGAGGTTCTTACTACCATGAAAATCATCGCTTATCAGCCAAAATACGAATCAGCCGTCATCGCCTTATGGCAAAAGTGCGACCTCACGCGACCCTATAACGACCCCCACAAAGACATCGCCAGAAAAATGAAGGTTGACCCCGATTTGTTTCTAGTTGGACTTGATGGTGACAATGTCGTTGCCACCGCCATGGGCGGCTATGATGGCCACCGGGGTTGGGTTAATTACCTCGGCGTCGACCCGGATTATCAGCGGCAGGGGTTGGGAGAGCAAATCATGGCCGCTGTTGAAAAAGCTTTGCTTGCCAGGGGCTGCCCCAAGTTCAACCTGCTGGTGCGCACAGAGAATATCAGCGCCCAAAAATTCTACGAGAGTATCGGCTTCAGCCGGGATGACTGCGTTGAAATGGGCAAGCGGCTGATTCCGGATTAAATAATTGTGACAAAAGTTACTGCCAGTGGTATCATACTGGTGATAACTTTTAGAGCGAAGAAAAATATCAGGAGGTGAGGCTATGTTCTCGAGAGTATTGGTTCCGCTGGATGGTTCCAAAGTTGGTGAGGCTGCTATTCCGGCTATCGCACAACTCGTCGATAAATTGGCTAAAGGGACTAAGGTCGAGGTCATCCTCATCGGGGTGATAACGCTGCTCCGGCACTGGGTCGTTGTCGGCGAAGCCACCGCCCCCGTCTCCTATACCGAAGAAGAGCTTAAACTTATCAAAGACAATATTGATACCTATCTGGTTAAAACTGGTGAGCCTTTAAAGAAAAAGGGTATCACCGTCAAGACAATGGTAAGCACCGGCAACGCTGCCGATGAAATTATCGAGGCGGTGGAGGATACCAAGGCCGACTTAATCGCCATGTCCACGCACGGGCGGTCGGGTCTGCGGCGTTTGGCTTTCGGGAGCGTGACGGATAAAGTACTGCACCGCTCAAACGTACCGGTGCTGATGGTGCGTGCCCCGGAAGGCACCAAGAACCAATAAGATTAAAACGTCATTCCATAGTTGATACGGAATCCAAGGGGGGTATAAGGGTGGGGTGGAATTCTCAATTGCGTTGGGAATGACGCGGCAATTTCAATCTGGGTAAGTGATATTTATGTCGGCGGCAAGGGCTTGGGAAACGCTTTTTTGCCGCCACTGCTTTTTCAAATAATCTAACGCTTTTTTCGTGTCGCTGGCGATGCGGGCCTTCTCGCAGCGCTTTAGCCGATATTTAAACAGCCAGTAGGTGAACTCCTTCATCTCG
>CAIWTG010000001.1 GCA_903915565.1 uncultured Chloroflexota bacterium | reverse complement strand
GCATATATTGGACATATTGGTGATTCATCACTTATAATTGGCTACAAAAATAATAATAATTCATCATGGTTAGCTAATAAATTAACTAATAATAGAGATTTCTTAACCAATACACGAAAACGTGCATATAAAATGTGGCATTCTAAATAAAACTTTACTTCGTGTGAGTCCCAAATGCACCCGGACCTCTGGCAAACTCGTCCGGATATTTAAACTTCATCTTCACCAGCGCCACCATCTGTTTACCCAGCTTATTCAGTTCTTCTTTGCACTTGGGCATCTTCTGCAGGTCGTCCGGACCCATCAGGTAGGCGCTTACCTGGTTGGCGGGCAGCATCCGCCGCTGGATTATATAATAGGAAAAGTCTTTAAGCCCACTCGCCATCCCTAAAGACCCGCAGGAAGCTACCACGCCGCAGACTTTATTGTTCAGGTTGTGTTCGGGTTTGTTTAACGAAATCGTGCGGTCAATCACCGCTTTCGCCTGCGCCGTCATCCCCCAAAAGTATATCGGTGTTCCAAAAATGATGCCGTCGGCGGTGCACATTTTATCCAGTAATACCGCCGTGTCGTCCTTGATATGGCACTTGCCGGTTTTCGTGCACCCCCAGCACCCGTCGCAGGGCTGGATGTCCTTGCCCGCCACGCTGTAAAGCTCGACCTCCGCCCCCTCTTTTTCCGCCGCTGCCAGCGCCTCCTTCAGCATCGCCACCGTATTCCCCTCTTTCCTCGGACTAAACGATATTCCCAGTATTTTCATCTTCATTCTCCTTTCCCCGTCTCCCACTTTTTTCGCTCTTGTCATTCTGAGGGAGTCCTTCCGCTGAAGGACGACCGTGAGAATCTCTATCTTCGCCTCTCCTAGATGTCATTCCAGCATAGGCTGGAATCCATTTTCCTTCATTCCCAACTTGATTGGTAATCCACCGTATTTTCCTCCCCGCGACAAAATCCCCTTGTCCCCTTTCGCTATCACCCTGTATCATTATCTCGCCCCTGGGTGGGGAAGTCTCCCTTTGTAAAAGGCCTGCCCTGAGCGTAGCCGAACGGGGAGAGACAGAGGGATTTTAAGCACCTTAACAACTAAATACTGATAACTGCTAACTGAAAACTGTCAACTACTTACCATATAACGAAAAACGAATCCTAAAACGAATCAGCTTCAACAAAAAACCATTTGAAGCTAAACCACCCAAAAAATAATTCTAAAAACCAAACCCTATTTATCGTACTCTCCCGGCGCGTCCGGCAGACCACACTCCCCGTCCTTGCACTCCGCTCCGGCTGGCTTAGCCCGCCACTTATCCACCGGGAAACTCCCCGAATAACCGTAATCCGCCGCTTTCCAGAGCGGGCTCGTCTCTCCGCCCACTACGATGATGTTGATGTTATCCGGATTGTGATATGGAGCGATTAAAGCGTCATCCGGCAGCTTCTTCCACGAGGCATAAGGCTCCACGCCCTTATATGCCTCCGACGCCACCAGCATGTCGATATAGTCGGTCTTCCAGAACTGCCCGTTCTTCATCTTGATGTTCTTGGATAAATGCTTGCAGAAATCCTGCTTGGTCTTGAATCCTTCGTCATCTTTAAGCTCCCTGGCGACCATC